>JANXOM010000389.1 GCA_025353585.1 Deltaproteobacteria bacterium | reverse complement strand
GGCGGGTTCGACGTCGACGCCGAACCGCGAGCGCCGGTAGCCGCCGCCATCCCGCGCGGCGCCGATGGCGGGATCGCGGCCGCCGGCGGATGCGGACAGCCGGAGCGCGATCGCCACGGCCGCGGGCGCGGCCGCGATCTGCGCGAGCGAATCGCAGCTCGCGATCACGCGCGGCGCGCTCGTGGCGGTCGCGGCGGCGAGCGCGGCCCCGGTGGGATCCGCGATCGAGATCGTGCGCGGGCGGGCGCGCATCGCATCGGCGAGCTCGCCCGGCGAGGCCACGTCGATGCCGCCGAGCAGGCGCCCGGCCAGCGCGCGGACCGCGGGATGCGCGAAGGACTTCGCCGCGAACAGCGGGGTGACACCCGCGGCCGCGGCGGCGCGGGCCACGGCG
The DNA here is from genome assembly GCA_025353585.1 of Deltaproteobacteria bacterium. Classification (GTDB taxonomy): domain Bacteria; phylum Myxococcota_A; class Polyangia; order Haliangiales; family Haliangiaceae; genus JABFXX01. Next base: position 22,956 of record JANXOM010000389.1, on the reverse strand, counting down.
CGCAGGTTGCTCTCCACGCGCGCGAGATCGAAGATCAGCGCCGGCCCGCGCTGCGGATCGACCCGAGCGATCGCGGTGACCACGTGCGGCGGCAGCTCCACCGGCCGACGCTACACGGTTCCGCGGGCACGGACGGCGCGGTCCCGCCCGTGGCGGTCGGCGCTCGGTCGCGCCGCTACCTCGGCTGCGCCACCTGCGCCGCGCCGGTCTTCGCCTCGGGCCCCCCCGAGAGCAACACGTACCCGAGCGGGACGGCGATGCCGATCGTGACGAGCACGGCGCCGCGCCAGCGCAGGCCGAGGCGGCCCTTGATCATGAAGATGCCGCTGATCGCGAGGTACAGCAGCATCACGGCGTACGCGTCGGCGACGTACGTCCACGCCGCCTTGCCGCGATTGTAGTGGAGCCAGTTCGCGACGCGGAAGAAGAAGCGCGGCGAGCGCGCCTGGACGGTGACGGTGTCGCCGATCGCGGTGACGGCGGTGCCGTCGCTGTAGGTCAGCCGAACCTCGTCCCCGGCGCGATAGACGTCGTCAGGCGCGCCGGTGCCGGCGGCGGCCGCGACCGCCGCGGCGGCGGCGGCGTCGGACAGCACGTCGGCGACGGGCGTGATCGTCAGCGTGCGCTCGGCGGCGTGGAAGTTCGGATCCCAGTCCTCGATGTGGTTGATCGCGATCCCGCTGAGCGCGTAGATCAGCGTGAAGCCGACCGCGAGGTAGCCGAGGTCGCGGTGCACCGCGCGCAGCCAGCCGCGCCACCGCTTCGCGACCCCGGCGCCGCCGCCCGCGGGGTTCGCGGACTCAGGCATACCGCTCCTCCGTCCACGGGTCGGCGCGGTTGTGGTAGCCGCGCGTCTCCCAGTAGCCCGGCTCGTCGTCGACGGAGAACCGCACGCCCGTGAGCCACTTCGCGCTCTTCCAGAAGTAGAGATCCGGGATCAGCCCGCGGACCGGCGCGCCGTGCTGCGTCGCGAAGGGCTTGCCGTTCATGCGGTACGTGACCAGCGCGTTGTCCGCGGTCGCCTGCGCGAGCGGCACGTTCGCGGTGTACCCGTGCGCGGACTCGAAGATGACGTGCTTGACGGAACCCTTCATCCCCGCGAGCTCGGCGAGGGCGCTGATCTGCACGCCCTTGTAGAGCGCGCCGAGCAGCGACCAGCCCGTCACGCAGTGCACGTCCGCCGTCTTCTCCACCTGCGGGAGCTCGAGCAGGCCCGCATAGTCGAGCTCGACGGGGCTCTTGCACGCGCCGTGGATGCGGAGCCGGAACGCCCTCGGGTTCGGGTCGCCCTCCTCGCCCCCCATCGGGCGTAACGCCTCGAGGGTGCGCTGGCCGGGGGGCACCCGCGGGCGCCCATCGGGCCGCGGCTCGGCGCGCGCCGCCCGGGTCAGGTCATCGGCGGCGATGCGGAGGAGCGCGCCGCCGAACGCCATCAGGACGGTGCCGACGGCGGCGCTCTTCAGGAACTGGCGGCGGTCCCAGGCCGCTCGCAGCTCCGGGTGCTTCACGAGGTCAGGGGGGCGGGCCGGCATCTCGCCTTCAGGGTACGAGCTAGAGGCCGCTTCGGTTACTGGGCAAATCGCACAAAGCTTCGTGCTACCACCGCCGACATGGGCGCTCAATGGAAGCACGCCGGTCGCCTCGCGGCCTCGAACGCGAGGGGCAAGGCGTTCTCGAAGGTCTCGAAAGAGCTCATCATCGCGGCGAAGAGCGGCGCCGATCCGGGCCTCAACGCCAAGCTCCGCATCGCGATCGAGGCGGCGAAGAAGGTCTCGCTCCCGCGCGAGACGATCGAGCGCTGCATCAAGCGCGGCTCCGGCCAGCTCGACGAGCCAGTCAACTACGAGACCGTGACGTTCGAGGGCTTCGCGCCCCACCGGGTGCCCGTGATCGTCGAGTGCCTCACGGACAACAAGAACCGAACCGCGCCGAACATGCGCTCGCACTTCCGCAAAGGGCAGCTCGCCGCGAGTGGCGCCATCTCGTGGGACTTCTCGTACCTCGGCTTCGTCGACGCGACGCCGCCCGCGGGCGCCGACCCCGAGGAGGCCGCGATCGAGTGCGGCGCGCAGGACTTCGAGCCGGACGGCCAGGGCGAAGGTGGGTTTCGCTTCTACACGGAGCCCGCCGATCTCGACGCCGTGAGCAAGGCCTTATCTGCGGCCGGCTGGCCCGTCGTGGCAACGCGCCTCGGCTGGCGGGCCAAAAATCCCGTGACGCTCGACGACGCGGCGGCCCGCGCCGAGGTCGATGCCTTCCTGGCGGAGATCGACGACGACGACGACGTCCAGCACATCTACGTCGGCCTCGACGGGTGAAAGCCGGTTATCCTCGATCGGGTGGACCGGCCCGCCACCGACTCCACCGCCGTCGACCCGGACGCCGATCCGGACCGCACCGTCTCGCTGCCGACCCACGCGGCCTCGCCCGCCGCCCTCGCCGAGATCGCCGCCGTCCCCTCGGGCACCACGGGCGACGCGAAGCCCTCCGTGTGGGCGACCGCCTCGCAACAGCCGCGCCCGACCGCGGCCGAGGCGCTCGATCGCTCGGACCTGCCGCGCATGCGGGCGTTCCACTTCTTCGGCATGACGGCGCCCGTCGGCGCGATCATCCTCTCGCTCCTCATCGGCGGCGATCCGGTCGCGCGCCTGATCTTCTGGATCGGCACGGTCATCCTCGCGCTCTCGAACGTGGGCCTCGCGTACATGACGAGCAAGGCGGAGCGCTACGACGCGCGGTTCGTCGGGATCCTGTGGGTGTGCTCGACGATCGGCATCCAGGGCGCGGTCTATTACTTCGGCCCGTTCTCGGCCGTGGTGATGGTCGACATTCTCGGGATCGTCTTCATCTCGCTCGGCCGCGCGCGGGGGACCGCCCTGGCGACGCTCTGGATCTGCGTCGCCGGTCACCTCGGGCTCGCCGTCCCGATGGCGGTCGGCTGGCTGCCGGACGTCGGCATCCTGACGAGCCTGCGCGCGAGCGCCACGCAGCTGCTCATCGCCGAGGCCCTCATCCTGATGGTGCTCGTGTCGTCGTACCTGCTCGGGCGCTGGGCGCGGCAGGCGAACGCGACGGCGATGTCCGAGCTGCAGTCCGCGATGCGCGTGATCGGCGATCAGCAGCAGGTGCTATCCGAGCAGAACGAGGTCGCGCGCGCGCAGCGGGCGAACGAGGGCCGCTGGACGGGCCAGCAGATGGGCAGCTTTCGCCTCGGGCTCGTCCTGGGGCGCGGCGCGATGGGCGAGGTCTACGAGGCGACCGGCCCCGACAACATCGCGGGGGCCGTGAAGCTCCTCAGCGCGCGCGCGACGGCGAGCGTCTCCCTCGTCGAGCGCTTCCATCGCGAGATGGAGATCGCGGCGCGCCTGCGCTCGCCGAACATCGTGCGCGTGTTCGAGGTCTCGCCGGCCGACGCGCCGGTGCCCTTCATCGCGATGGAGCGGCTGTACGGCGTCGATCTCGCGACCCGACTGCGCACCGAGCCGCGCATGCCGTCGGACGAGCTCGTCATGCTGCTCGACCAGGTGGCGCGCGGGCTCGAGGTCGCGCGCGTCGCGGGCGTCGTGCATCGCGATCTCAAGCCGCACAACCTGTTCCTGCACGAGGCGCAGACCTGGAAGATCCTCGACTTCGGGGTCTCGAAGGTGATGGACAGCGAGGGCACGCTGACGGGCGAGGGCATCGTCGGCACGCCGCAATACATGGCACCGGAGCAGGCGCAGGGCGGTCATGTCACGCACCTCGCCGACGTCTACGCGCTCGGCGCCATCGCGTATCGCTGCCTGACCGGCCGCTCGCCGTTCAAGGGCAAGGACATCGCCGAGCTCGTCTACCAGGTCGTGCACAAGGCGCCGGTGCGGCCGAGCGTGCTGGGTCGCGTGTCGTCGACGATCGACGACGTGCTCGCGGTGGCGATGGCGAAGGATCCGCGGCGCCGGTTCCCGTCCGCCGTGTCGTTCGCGCAGGCCTTCATCGCGGCCCGCCGCGGCCGGCCGGTCAGCCTCGACGCGCCGGTGGACGCCTGGGTGCAGTGAAGCGGGGCGAACCGGTTAGGATGCGCGGCGCCCCGCGGGGCGCACCTCCATGGATGATCCCGAGTCCCCGACCGAACCGGCCTCGCCGCACGCGCGCGCGGGCGGGCCCGTCGATCTCGACCGCGCGTCGACGGTCGGGATGGGCCTGGGGATCCCCGAGGCCGATCCGCTCGCGCGAGCGGTGGCCCGGTCGCGCGCGGAGGCGGCGCTCTTCGGCAAGGCCGCGCCGGTCAAGGTCGGCCGCTACACGCTGATCGAGCAGGCGGGCGCGGGCGCGATGGGCGTCGTGTGGTCGGCGTGGGATCCCGAGCTGAACCGCGGCGTGGCCCTGAAGCTGGCCGCGTCGGGGACGGCGGTGGTCCGGGCGCGCGCGCGCGACGAGGGCCGGGCGCTCGCGCGGCTGTCGCATCCGAACGTGGTTCCGATCTACGACGTCTTCGAGACCGGTGACGGCGTGTTCCTCGTGATGGAGCTCGTCACCGGCAAGAACCTGCGCGCGCTGGCGAAGGCGGGGACGCCGGCGCGCGAGCTCGTGCGCGCGTACCGTCAGGCGGGCGAGGGGCTCGCGGCGGCGCACCGCGCGGGGCTCATCCATCGCGACTTCAAGCCCGACAACGCGATCCAGGGCGCGGACGGGCGCGTGCGCGTGCTCGACTTCGGCCTCGCGCACGCCGTGGTCGGCGACGGCGCGAGCGAGACGGCGGACATCGCGGGCACGCCGCGCTACATGGCGCCGGAGCAGCGCGCGGGCTTGCCGCTGACGAGCTCGGTCGACCAGTTCGCGCTGTGCGTGGCGCTACGCGAGGCGCTCGATGCGGCGGTGCCGCGCTGGCTGCAGCCGATCCTGGCGCGGGGCACGGCGGAGCAGCCGGCGGCGCGGTTCTCCACGATGGACGAGCTGACGCACGCGCTCGCGCTCGATCCGCGGACGCGCTGGCGGCGGCGGGCGCTCGTCGGGGGTGGCGTGGTGGCGGTGGCGGCGGTGGCGGCGGCGTTCGCGCTCGGCCGCACGCAGAAGGGCGAGGAGCCGTGCGCCGGTGGGCCGGCGCAGGTCGCGAGCAGCTGGAGCCCGGCGCGACGGGCGGCGGTGGCCGCGCACCTGGGCGCGCTCGGGACGCCGTACGCGGGGGAGGCGGCGGAGAAGCTCACGGGATCGCTCGACGCGTATGCCGCGAGCTGGACGCGGTCGTACGAGGGCTCGTGTCGGGCGCAGCAGCGCGGCGAGCTGTCGGCCCAGCTGCACGACCGGCGCGTGGCCTGCCTGGCGAACCGGCGCGCCGCGCTGGGGGCGCTCGGCGAGGTCGCCACGACGCAGACGAGCGAGCAGCTGCCGGCGCTGGTCGTCGCGGCGGGCAACTTGCCCGCGGTCGCGGCGTGTGAGGATGACGAGCTGCTCGTCACCGACGTCGCGCCGCTCGTCCCGACGGCGGCGACCGAGGCGGCCGCGATCAGCGCGCTCGTCGCGGGGGTGGACGTGAAGCGCGACGCCGCGCACTTCGCGGATGCGCGCGCGGACGTCGCGACCGCGCTGGCGCGGGCCGAGAAGCTGGCGTACGCGCCGCTGCTCGCGCGGGTCCACTTGGCGCGCGGCCGGATCGACCTCGAGGCCGGCGGCGATGATCTCGGCGCCGCGGATTTCGATGCGGCGATGCAAGGCGCGTTCGCCGTCGGCGACGATCCGCTCGCGATCGAGAGCTACGCCCGCCACGCCTGGGCGGTGAGCACGACGAGCGCGGCGGCGGCGGCGACCGATGGCGTGGCGCTCGTCGATGCGATCGCGAAGCGGTCGGGCGAGCGGTACCGGTTCCCGCGGGCGTTGCTCGAGCTCGACCTCGGCGGCGTGGCGATGGCGCACGGAGATCGCGCGATTGCCCGCGAGCACTTCGAGCGCGCACGCCGCGAGACGATCGGCCTCGCCGAGGGCGCGACGGAGCTCACGTCCGTGGACTTCAACCTCCTGCTCGTCACCGACGAGCCCGCCGAGCGCGCCCGGATCGGCTCCGAGCTCGTCGCCACGCAGACGCGCCTGCTGGGGGCTTCGCACCCGTTCGTCCTCAAGTCGCGCAAGCTGATCGCGAACCTGGAGGGTGACCCACACGTGGCCAGCCCGACCCTCGCGTCGGCATGCCACGACCTCGCGCACTTTCATCCGGGACTCGCGACGGACATTGCGGATTGCGCGTACGACCTGCTCTGGCTCGCGATCGGGACGTCGGACGTGGCGCTCGGCCGCGAAGCGTGCGCCCTCGTCCTCGGCGCCGCGAGCCACGCCGACGAGGTGAAGCCGGCGGCGGTCGCGCGCGCCTACCTGCAGGCACTCGATGGGGACTTCGCCGCTGCAACGAAGACCCTGGCCAGCCCGGCGCTCGCCGCGGATGCGACGGCGCCCTGGTGGGAACAGCTCTACGCGACCGACGCGCTCTCGATTGGCTTGCTCGTGGAGCGCGACCAGCCGCTCGCCGATGACGCGCGGTTCGCCGATGTCGCGCGTCGCTACGCCGGACTCGGGTCCTCGCTCCCACCGAGCATCCGCGCGCGCCGGCTGGCGGCCGCGGGCGCGTTACGCGGGCGGCAGTAGCGGACGCAGACGTGACGTTCGAGACGCGCAAGCGGGTCTCATTGCGCGGTCTTCAGGACAGGCTACGGCACGGCAAACGGGAGCCAGGTCGTCAAGTACGCTCCGCGCGGCCAGCCCGCCGGGCAGGCCGGCTTCGAGCATGCGGCGGTGATCTCGTTGATCAGGGCCGACCCGAGGCGATGGGTGTCCAGACACGTGGCGCCAGTGTCTGTCCAGTACGCTTCGTGCACAGGCTCGGCCCCGCTGACGTTGCCCCAGGCCTGGAGGTTGTTCCAGTGGAGCGGCGTGCCCTTGAGCGTGAACGCGTGGCCAAAGCCGCAGATGTCGGAGACGTACATCTTCAGCATCGCCTGACGTTGCTCGCGCGTGGTGTCGAAGAGGCCGGGGACCGCGCCCGCCGAGGTGTGGCGATTGAGGTGCAGCTTCGCGATGGCACTACCGGCGCACGCGACGTTGAACCACTCGCGGTTGTCGGCTACCGAGGTCGAGGTCACGCGCTTGTCGCCGCTGGCGTAACGGTCACCGGTGAACAACAGCGCATCGTAGGGCTTGGTCCAGTTGTGGCTCGCCGCATCGCCACTTACGAAGCCTGGGGGTGTGTTGCATAGGGGGATGCGCTTCGGCTGGTTCGGATACTCGTACTGCAGCTCGTACGTCTCGTTCACGGTCGGGACGCCGACCCAGTACGGCATGCCTTCCGTCGTCACCTCTGTGATGTCGAGCTTGAAGATGCCGCTGTTCGTTTGGAGGTTGAACCAGCCGCCTTTGAGATTCGGGCCGTCGAGCTTGGCCAACGCCGGGTCGAGTGGGTAGGCGACCAGCTTCGCGCCTTCGACCTGCGCTCGGTACAGCGTGTTCCCCCGTTGGAAGCTGAGAATCGTGATGCCTTGATCGTTCTTGAGACCGGCGACGTTCAACTCGTGAAATTCGTACGGTCCCATGACCGGAGAGTTCTGGCCGCAGCCCCAGTCGGGGCAGTGGATGACGTCGGGGGTGATGGAGGCCGGCGGGGTCTCGTCCGCCCTGGGATCGCCGTCGGGCTCGGTGACACACGCCAGCAGAGGGACCAGGCCAAGCGACAAGATCGCGAGTTTCATGCGCCCTGGTAGAGTCCGACCGCGCCCTACTGTGACCAAGTTTCTCCTCAGCGGCCGGCCGCGCGGACCCAAGTATCTAGATTCTCGACGGAATTAAGTGCGTCGGGCGGGGCAGAGTGGGCCGCCTCCATGACCTCCCGCAGCGCATTGCGGGCCCGGTAGAGCCGGGTGCGGATCGCCTGCGCGTCGACCTCGAAGACCTCGCCGAGGGCGGCGGCGTCGAGCTCTTCCCAGTAGTGGAGCTCGAGGAGGGTCTGCTGCTCGATCGGCAGCGTGCGCAGCGCGGCGCACAGCCGGCGGTGGTCCTCGTTGCGCGCGAGGCGCGAGCCGGCGCTGGTGACGATGTCGGCGATCGAGGACAGGTCCGGATCGAACGCGCGCTCGCGGCGCAGCGTGCGGAGGTGCCGGTACAGCTCGTTGCGGGCGATCGTGAACAGGTACGTGCGGAACTGCGAGCGGCCGGCGAACTGATCGCGCGCGCGCACGATCGCGAGGAACGTGGCCTGCACCATCTCGTCCGGCTCGTCGCACTTGTTGGCGAAGAAGCGGTACAGCGGATCGAAGTAGCGCGCGAACAGATCGCGCCCGCCGGCGTCGTCGCCGGAGCGCCATCGCTCCAGCAGGGCCTGGTCCGTCTCCACGGCGGAAAACTAACATGCGCGGTGACGATCGCGCGGGTCCCGACTCTACCCGTGCACATGACCTCATCACGTCGACGCATCTTTAACCGCGGGCTCGCCGCCGCCCTCCTCGCCGCCGCTGGCTGCTCCACCGGGCCCGTCACCGGCCAGACCGTCGAGGCCAGCACCAACTTCCAGGTCCCGTTCACCGGCTTCACCGACACCAAGGGCGCCGTGGTCAAGGCGTACGTGATGACCGATCCGAACGCGGATCCGCTGACCGCGTCGTTCACGCAGATCGGCGTCGGCGCGGCCAAGACCGATCCGGTCGTCTTCAACAGCGCGAGCACGAAGCCCGCGTTCAAGTGGGATGTCCTCTCGAGCCCGATCAGCGCGGCTCGCTGGCCGTCGGGCGGCCTCGTGCGCCTCAAGACCCGCAGCGCGTTCAACGGCAGCACCACGCCCGCCGATATGCTCACGTTCGACACGTACGGAGGCGCGTGTCTCTCGAACGAGATCTTCAGCGGCAACGTCTCCTGGCTCGCGGCCGGGCAGGATTGCCAGTCGCCGTATTCGGGCGTCTCGGGCAACACGATCACCTTGGTCTCGACAGAACGCACGCCCGCCAGCCAGGACACGCCGCGCTACCTTTCGGCGCGCGGGGGTCACCTGCCGTCCGGGACGGAGCCGCCGCTCACTCCAGAGCAGCAGGATGGCGGTGGCCTCAACTACTACATGAAAATCAACGCGCCCGCGACGTTGGCCTCGTTCAAGAGCATCTACGGGTTCAACGCCGGACCGCCGATCCGCGCTGTCTATTACAACCACGGCGATCTCGGGGTCGCCCGCGACATGAACTGCGCGAGCTCCACGATCGGGGGCGCCGCGGTGCGCGCATGTTACGTGACGAACTTCTCCCGACACATCACGGGCAAGCACGGGGCCGGCTTCGGCCCGTCCGAGGTCGCGCCGCAAGACGCGCTCGCCCAGCTCCTCGGTCCGCCGGGCGCGCTGCCGGGCAGCGCCAACGTCCCGCTCGCGACGGTGGCGATGGTCTACAACGCCGGGTTGCCCGCGACCCAGCGCGTGCAGTTCATGGTCTACGGCGTGGACGAGCAGCTCGCGACCCAGGCTGCGCTCGACAACGCCGGTGTCCTGGCCGTGAACGCGCCGAGCACGCCGACGACCGCAAACGTGGCCGTTCCGGACAACTGCCTGACGTGTCACGGCACGTCGAGCTCGTACACGCCATCGGCGAACGGGCCGGCGACCGTGACCAACGCGCACTTCTTGCCGTTCGATCCGGCGGGCTTCGAGTTCGTGCCGGCGAGCACGAACGCCGCGTTCGCGCAGGGCCCGATGATGGACCGGCTCAAGCAGCTGAACGCGCTCGTCATGGACACCGAGCCCGCGCCGGCCACGCTCGCGCTCATCAAGGGCATGTGGGCCTCGCCGATCACGAACCCGCCGGCGGTGAACCAGGGCCCGAAGGACCCGCTCGCCACCTACAACGACGCGTACCTCCCGCCTGGCTGGACGCTGGCCACCAGCGACGCGAAGATCGCGAAGCAGGTCTACACGGAGGTCGTCAAGCCGTACTGCCGGACGTGCCATGTCTCGCACGACGCGGGCCCGGCGGACTGGACCACGTACGCCGGGTTCAAGCAGAGCTCGGCCTGGATCGGCGCGTTCGCGTGCAACAACGCCGCGACGGTGCCGATGCCGCAGGCCGAGCAGACACAGACGCGCTTCTGGCTGAGCGCCGCCCGCGCCCATCTCGTCAGCGCGTTCAACATCACCGGGGCCTGCGCACCGTGACGCGCGGACGGAAGCCGGTCCCACGCCCACCGAGCCCGCGGCTCGTGCGCGCGGTGGTGGTCGCCGCGCTCGGCGGGATGGTGATCATCCTGCTCGTGGCGGCGCGGGCGCCCTGGAGCAGCCCGCCCCCGACGCATGCCGACGGTGACATCGCGGCGCGCGGTACCGCGGCCGACCGGAGCACCCGCCGGGCGCTCCCGCGCGCGGAGGTGCAGGTACGACCCGTCGTCGGCGCGGCGGCCGCGGAGGAAGCGGGCGTGGTCGCGCCGAGCGCGGAGGGCGTCACGTTCGCCGATCACTTCGCGACCGACATCTGCCGCTGCGCCGACGCTGCGTGCGCGGCGCAGGTCAACGAGAGTTACACCCGTCAGCTCGGCACCGTCCTCCCGGAGCACGACGCGGCGGCGCAGTACGCGGCGTTCGAGCGCGCCGCGGCGTGCCAGGCCGCGCTCGCGCCGGCGGCCCCCGAGGAGTAGCTGCCTACGCCTGCGACGCCAGCGTCCACGCGCAGAGCTGGTACAGCAGCCGCGCGCCGACGTTGGCGTCCCACTCGTCGCCGGCGGGGCCGGGCGCGACCTCGTTGAGGTCGAAGCCGATGATGCGATGGCCGGCGCGCACGAGGTGGCGAATCAAGTACGTCGCCTCGTGGAACGACAGGCCGCCGGGGACGGGCGTGCCGGTGCCGGGGCAGAGCGTCGGGTCGAGGCCGTCGATGTCGAACGAGACGTACACATCGTGGGGCAGCGCGGCCGCGATCTCGGCGCAGATGGCGCGCCACGGCTCGCCGTCGAGCTTGCGCGCCGCGAGCCGCGCATCGAAGAACTGGGTGATGCGGCCGTCACTCGCGGCCGCGAAGTCCGCCTCGCCCTTGCTGAAGTCGCGGATCCCGACCTGCACGAGCCGCGTGACCGCCGGCAGCTCGGTCGTGACGTTGTACATGATCGACGCGTGCGACCGCGCGAAGCCCTCGTACGCGACGCGCAGATCCGCGTGCGCGTCCACGTGCAGGATGCCGAACGAGCCCCGCTTCGCGTGGGCCGCGAGCGCGCCGAACGGCACGCTGTGATCGCCGCCCAGCACGCCCACGAGCTTCCCCGCCGCGAGCTGCGCGGCCACCTGGGCCTCCACGTACTGGTCGAGCACGGCGCTGGCCGCGTTGACGCGCCCGAGGGCCGCCGCGAGCTCCGCGTCCCCCGCGATCCGCCCGCCGACCGCGATCACGCGCTCCGCATCCACCCGCGCCGCCGCGTTCGCCGCCCCGATGTCGGCCGGGATCGGAAGCATCGCGATGCCGGCGCGCCACGGCTCGCCGAGGTCGAGGTCATACAGATCGAGCTGGTGGCTCGCCACGCGGATCGCCTCCGGTCCGCGTGACGTGCCGGCCCGGTAGGACGTGGTCGCGTCCCAGGGGACCGGCACGATGACGAGCGCGGCCTCCGCGAGCGTGGTCGGGAGGCCGAACAGGGCGGCGTCATCGAGGGCCGGCTGGTCGGGGTCGTACGGCGCGTTCATTTTGTAGTGATACCGGGAATGGCCGTGGTGGAGCAGCGGGTTGGTCGCCGCATGGAACGCACCATGGTGATCGGCCGCGCCTGCGGGCTCGGCCTCGTGCTCGCGATGACGGCCACCCTCGCCGGCGCCCGCTTGCTCCATGACCGGCACCGCGCGCACGCGCGTCGTCCGGCGCCCCCCGCCGATCGCTGGCAGTGTATCGCCGAGGTCGAGGTGGCGCCCACCCTCGTGTGGGTGCCGCGCGCGGTCACCTGGGGCCACCCGGTTCGGACCCGGGCCGAGGTCCTCGTGATCGATTCGTTCCCTGTCCTCCGATGAGCTACGCTTACGGCATGAAGACGTTTCTCCGAGCGATCTCCACCGGCTTCGCCCTCAGCCTCGGGGCGGCGCTCTTCAAGAAGATCTCCAAGCAGCTCGGCCTGGACGAGAAGCTCGATCCGGTGAAGAAGGAGGACGCGAACCCGGCTACGAGCCCCGTCGGGCAGGACGGGGCGACCGATCCGAACGTCCAGGACGCGCGTTTCAGCTAACGTTTCGGTCGGTTTTACCGAAGACTGGAGCGTCAGGTGGTGGAGTCCGCGAACCTCGCGCCCGGCCTCTTGCTGGCGATGCCGCAGCTGGCGGATCCGAACTTCTCCCGCGCGGTCGTGCTCATGATCGAGCACGGGGACGAGGGCTCGTTCGGGCTCGTGATCAACCACCCGAGCCCGATCCGCGCGACCGAGCTCCTGGAGAGCCTCGAGATGAGCTGGCGCGGCGAGGCCTCCGCGGTCGTCTGGGCGGGCGGCCCGGTCAGCCCGAGCACGGGGTGGGTCCTGCACGAGCCGATCGGCCAGCTCGTGACCACGGGCGGTGGCACGATCGCCATCACCTCCACGATCTCGCTCTCGACCTCGCCCGACCGCCTTCGCACGATCGCGAACGCCCCGCCGCGGAACATCCGGCTTCTCCTCGGCTATTCGGGCTGGGGGCCAGGCCAGCTCGCCCAGGAGATGTCGCGCGGCGCGTGGCTCCACACCGACGCCGACCCGCGGCTCGTCTTCGAGACGCCGCCCGACGAGATCTGGAGCGCCGCGATCAAGGACCTCGGCATCACGCCCGAGTCGCTGTTCACGGGCCGCGGCTCGGCGAATTAACCGCGCGGCGCCGCAAACTTCGCCGCCGCACCCCCACTACCGGGTGATGGCTCGCTCGACCCTCGTCACCCTCGCCCTCCTGCTCCCGGCCGCGCTGGCGCTCGCCGACGACGCCCCGAAGCCGCCCTCGACCGGCAAGGAGCTCGCCCCGGCGGCGACCCCCGAGCCCGACGACGACTCGGCCGTCGTGGTCCGCGCCGTCCTGAAGAAGGGGACCTGCGCGGGCGAGGTGGAAGGCCTGATGAGCGCGCTCAGCCTCGCCGGCGACCAGCTCACCGTGGCGGAGCGGACCCGCGCCTACGTCCTGGCCCAGGACTGCGCCGAGAAGGCCCACGCCTGGCACTCGGTGATCCGCGCGACCGTCTACCTCCTCGAGAACGCGCCGGACAGGACGAACGCGGGGAGCCTCATCGACGCCGAGCTCGCCCTCGGCGACGTGGCCCAGGCGCAGAAGATGGTCGACCTCATCAGCAAGGTCCTGCCCGCGCAGCGCGCGAACCTGACGGCGGCGAAGTCGATGATCGCGTGCCACGACTACGACTACGACCGGTGCTTCACGGCGTCGGGCGCGATGCTCGCGGAGCTCGCGAAGAGCAAGACGGGCACTGTCGACAACGTCAACTCCAACACGCTCTTCCACATGACGTCGGCGGCGGCGCTCGGCCGGTACGCGATCTACGAGACGGACATCAAGTGGATGGAGACGCACGCGGCCGAGACGAAGGAGCCGCCGGCGATGTTCCAGGCGATCCGGGCCCTCATGGACGCGACCAAGGAGAAGCAGCTCTGGGTGCAGGCGAACGGCGCGGCGGAGCTCGCGCTCGGTACGTATCACCTGCTCGCCAGCGGCAAGATCGCCCACACCGCGGACGAGACGAACGCGCTCGTGACGCTGCGGCTCGTCAACCAGATGACGAAGGCGCGCTCGGTGAAGGTCACCCTGGAGATCCCGGGCGTCACCGACGCGATGACGAACACGTACCCGCTCGTGCCGGGCAAGCAGCTCACGGAGATGATCTCGCCGCCGCTCAAGATCGACTTCGACGTCGCGAAGCTGCGCGCGGCGCGCACGAGCCAGGTCGTCGTGCACATCGCCGACGCGCAGACGAACGCGCCGCTGTTCGACCGCACGCTGCCGATCCAGATCCTGCCGCGCGACAGCCTGCCGCTGTTCCGCAAGATCGGCGGCGACGACATCCGTGACAGCTTCGAGAACTCGGCGGCGTGGATCACGCCGAACGCACCGGAGATCGACGCGTTCATCAAGAAGGCGAAGGCGCGCCTCGGCGAGCACGACTCGTTCGCCGGGGAGCAGCAGGGCACCGTGGCGCAGGTCAAGGCGCTGTTCGACGAGCTGAAGGCGCACGGCGTCACGTACGTCTCGGACCCGCACGTGTTCAACGACCACGGCGCGGTGCAGCGCACGCGGCTACCGGCGGAGGTGCTCGCCTCGACGAACGCGCAGTGCCTCGAGGGCACGCTGCTCTACGCGACGTTGCTCGAGGCGATCGGTCTGCGCCCGGTGATGGTGTTCATCTCGGGCCACGTGTTCGTCGCGTGGAAGCCGTCGCGCTACGACCACGCGAAGACGCCGCTGCTCTTCCTCGAGACGACGATGACGGGCGGCAAGGCGACCTTCGAGCAAGCCTCGAGCTTCGCGGCCCACGAGTACGACGAGCAGGTCGCCGACCAGCAGTTCGACCTCGGCATCGCCCACATCGTGGACCTCGAGAAGCTGCGCAAGGCCGGCTACACGCCGCAACCGTACTGAGACAAGGGGCCGCCGCTCCGCTAGACTTCGGCGCAGATGTTGTCGGGTGGCGGGCGTCTGGACATGGCCGTGGGGCTCGCGTGCGCGATCGGCGGGGCGGCGTGTGCGCCGACCTTGCACCCGCCGCCGTCGCCGCCGCGCAAGACGAGCCTCGGCCTGAAGGTCCAGCGCGACACGCTCGATAACGGCTTGCGCGTGGTGCTCGTCGCCGACCCGGCGGCGCGCGAGGTCCAGGTCACGATGCGCTACCAGGTCGGCGCGGTCGACGATCCCGACGGGCAGGCGGGGCTCGCGCACCTCGTCGAGCACCTGATGTACCAGCAGGTGATCGGCGCACAGTCCGTGTTCGCGCACCTGCAAGACGACACGACCTTTTTCAACGGCGAGACCACGTTCGACGCCACGAGCTACGTCGCGCGCGCCACGCCGGCCCACCTCGACGAGCTCCTCGCGATCGAGGCGACCCGCGCGAGCTTTCGCTGCGTGACGCTGTCCGACGCGGTGTTCGAGCGCGAGCGCGCGGTGGTGGTCAACGAGCTCCGCGAACGCGCACCCGCCGCCGCCGTCTCCACGGCCCTCGCCGAGGGGCTCTATCCCGTCGGACACCCGTATCGGCGCTGGGTGGCCGGCACGCCCGCGAGCGTCGGCGCGCTGACCCGGGCCCAGGCGTGTGCGTTCGCGGACGCGCACTACGCGCCGAACAACGCGGTCCTCGTGGTGTCGGGGGAGATCGACCCGGTCCAGGTCGGCGCCGCGCTGAAGCGCTTGCTGGTCCGCGTACCGCGCCGCCCGGTCGCGGCGTCACCCGCCGTCCGCACCGCCGTCCCGCTGACGAGCCACGTCGACGGCCCGCCCGGGCTCGCGACGGACGCGCTCGTGCTCGCGTGGCCGCTCCCCGCCGATCCGAGGGCCCGGGCGCTCGTCCGCGCGCTCGAGCCGTCGCTGCAGGCCGCGGTCGACGCGGCGGTGAAGGGCGCGGTCGTGATCGCGCACCTCGGCGACGTCCGCGCGCCGATCGTCGCACTGGTGATCGTGCCGGGGCACGGCGAGACGCTCGACGGCGCGCTCACGGCCGCGACGCTGGCGCTCGGCAAGCTCCCCGGCATGCTCGCCGTCGACGGGGCGCTCGGCAAGATCGAGCTCGACCAGATCCGCCAGACCGCGATCTATGACTCGTTCGCCGCGCTCGAGGACATCGGCGATCGCGACGCCCGCTTCGCGAGCCAGGTGCTCGCGAACCAGGACCCGGGCGTGGTGCTCGAGGACGAGCTCATCGGCTTGCGCGAGATGTCGCACAGCGAGGCCGCGGCCGTCGCGCGCGCGGCTCGGCGCCGAGCAGATGACGGTCGTGCGCATGGAGGCCGTCGGCGGCAAGGCGCCCGCCCGACCGTCGATGGCCGCGCTCGACCTCGCGGCGCCGGTCCACGACCTGGGGCAGCGGCGCGAGGCGGCGGATCCGGCGCTCGCGCATCAGCCGGTGGCGGCCGTGGCTGCTCTCGCGCCCGGCGGCATGAGCGTCCGCACGCTGCCCAACGGGCTCCGCGTCGTGCTCCTGCCGGTTTCGAGCGTCCCGACCGTCGACGTTCGCCTGATCTTCGCGACCGGCACCGCGGATGATCCGGCCGACAAGCGCGGCACGGCGGAGCTCACCGCCGACACGCTGACCTGGGACCTTCGATACCTCAACGACTGGCTCAACTACGCCTCCGCCGGCGGGACGTCGCTCGTCGAGGTCGACACCGATCACACGACGTTCGAGGCGCGCGGGCTCGACATGCACCTCGATCTGCTCCTCGCCGGTGTGCGCCGCCGCGTGCGCGAGCGCCAGTACGACACCGACCCCGCCGTCGTGGTCGCGTCCGCTCGCCGGCGGACAAAGATGGAGGCCGACGACGGAGCGCTGGCCGACGCGTGGTGGGCCGCGGTGTACGGCGCCGGGCACCCGTACTTCGCCGCCGGCGTCCTGCGCTACACGAGCGCGACCCTCGCGGCGGCCGATACCGATCAGTTTCGCGCGACGCACTACACGCCCGACAACGCGACGCTCGTCATCGCCGGGCAGTTCGATGCCGCGCTCGCCGCGCGCTGGGTCGACTTCCTGTTCGGCGACTGGACCGGCCACGTGGCGCCGCGCAGCTCGTCCCGCGCCGCGACCACGCCGGCCGCGCTCGCCCGCGCCGAGGACACCGCGCTCGTCGAGCTGACGCTGGCCCTGCCGGCCACGCACGGCGACCGCGCGCAGCAGCTGGTGCTCGCGGAGCTGCTCGCCGATGTCGTCGACGACGTGCGTCAGCAGCTCGGCGCGAGCTACGGGCTGCACGCGGCGCTCGCCGAGCAGCGCCTCGCGCGCACGTACGTCATCGGCGGGCGCATCGCGGCGCCGCGCACGCGCGATGCGGTCGAGCTCGTGCAGACGCGCATCGCGCAGCTGCGCTCCGATGCGACCGCGGCCGCGCGTGCGTTCGTGACGGCCCGTGCGCGGGTCCTCGTGCACCTCGCGGCGACGGACGAGAGCGCGTCCGGCCTCGCGGCGCGGATCGCGCAGGACGTGGCGTTGCTGCGGGAGCCGGGGAGCGCGCGCGCGACGGAGGCGGCCGTCCGCGCGCTCACGATCGAGGCGATGGCGCCGGCCCTCGCCGATCTCGACCTCGACCGGGCCGTGGTGCGCATGCGCGGACCGGCGAGCGCGCTCGACCCCGCGTTCGCGGTCCTCGGCCGCACGCCGACGTACATGCCCGCGGTCGCCGCGTCGACAACGGCCGTGCTCGCGCCAGCGCCGACCCCGAGGGCCCGCGTGCGCGATGGCCTCACGCTCGCAGACATCGAGCCCGCGATCACCACGCCCTACGTGCCGCCGACCACGACGGTCCTCGTCGGCGCCGGCTTCTCGCTCGGCCACACGGGCGAGCACGACACGCAGGGGGCGACGGTCGTCGCCGAGCTCCTCCATCACGTCGACGCGCACAGCGCGCTCGGCGTGCATGCCGCGGTCGGCATACAGCAGGCGGCGAGCGTCGTGCCGCCGTTCCCGAAGGCCCCCGAGGCCGGCTTCACGTTCGTGCCGATCGACCTCGCCGTATGCGCGCGCGCGTCCGGCGCGTCCGGCATCTGGGGCGGCGTCTACGCCGGCCTCCACGTCGAGGAGTCCGGCCCGGCCGGCTGGTCGGCGGCAGCCGGAGCCGGCGTGGTCGGCGGGGTCGAGCTGCTCTCGCATCCGCGGCTCGGCCTGTTCGGTCAGCTGCAGGCGACCCTGCTCGCCGACCCCGGTTACTTCGCGCTCACGCTCGGCCTCACGTACCGCCGCTGAGCACGAGCCGGCTAGTCGTAGTATTCGGCGCCGAGGTGGGTGATGAGGTCATCACCCTTCGTGTAGCGGAGCGTGTTCTTCAGCTTCATGAGCTGGATGAACAGGTCGTGCTCCGGGTACAGGCCGTCCGGCGTCATCGGGCTCTTCCAGTAGAAGCTCAGCCACTCCTGCACGCCGCTCATGCCGGCGCGCGACGCGAAGTCCATGAACAGCGCGAGATCGAGGACGATCGGCGCGGCGAGGATCGAGTCGCGGCAGAGGAAGTTGACCTTGATCTGCATCGGGTAGCCCATCCACCCGTAGATATCGATGTTGTCCCAGCCCTCTTTGGCGTCGCCGCGCGGCGGGTAGTAGTTGATCCGCACCACGTGAGAGATGTTCCCGTAGAGGTCCGGGTACTTGTCCGGCTGGAGGATCGAGTCGATCACGCCGAGCTTGGAGACCTCCTTGCTCTTGAACGACTCGGGGTCATCGAGGACCTCGCCGTCGCGGTTGCCGAGGATGTTGGTCGAGTACCAGCCCTCGAGGCCGAGCATGCGGGCCTTGAAGCCCGGGGCCAGGATGGTCTTCATGAGGGTCTGGCCCGTCTTGAAGTCCTTGCCCGTGACCGGCATGTTCTGCTTGCGCGCGAGCTCGAGGAGAGCCGGCGTGTCGAGCGAGAGGTTCGGCGCGCCGTTGGCGTACGGGACGCCCATCTTGAGGCACGCGTACGCGTAGATCTGCGACGGGGCGATGTCGTCGTGCGACGCCTTGAGGCCCGCCTCGAACTTGTCGAGGGACATGTGCACGTCGGTCGGCTTGCGATAGACCTCGGTCGAACCGCACCACACCGCCACGAGGCGGTCGCAGCCGTTCTTCTCCTTGAAGTTCTTGATGTCCGCCATCAGCTGGTCGGCGAGATCCGCCTTCGACGTGCCCTTCTTGACGTTCGGGCCCGTGAGCTTCTTGACGTACGCCTGCTCGAAGACCGCGGTCATCGGCTTGATGGCCTCGAGCTCTTCCTTGATCGGATCGAGGTGCTTGCTCTCGAGCACGCCCGCGCGAACCGCCGCCTGGTAGGCGTTGTCGTGGAAGATGTCCCACCCGCCGAAGACGATGTCCTCGAGCTTGGCGATCGAGATGTACTCCTTGATCGTCGGGGAGTTGTTGTCCGTCCGCTTGCCGAGGCGGATGTGACCCATCTGCGTCAGCGAGCCGATCGGCTTGCTGAGACCTTTGCGAATCGACATCACGCCGGCGATGAACGTGGTCGCAACCGCGCCCATGCCCGGCATGAGAATGCCGAGCTTGCCGCTCGCGGGCTTGACGTCGACGCCTTTCTTGAGAGCCATGCGCAGTACTCCTTTAAGTGCGGGGAAATTGCACCACCAACCCGCACTCTGGCAAGGGGCATGATCCGGCAGACGGCGAATCTAATGTGTCGAATCTTCGACACTTCCTGGGACGTGAGCCCGCCGCGGCTACGCGCGAGCCGTGAACAGCGAGCGCAGCGCGGCGGGATCGTTCGTCATGATGCCGTCCGCGCCGAGGGCGAGGAGGCGCGCGGCCTCGGCGGGGTCGTCGATGACCCAGTAGTCGACGCGGAGGCCGAGGCTGTGGCACTTCGCGAGGAACGCCGGCCGGTCGAACCGGAGCGGGCCCTGCTTGACGGGGATCTGGGCGGCGGTGCCGGTGAACGGCAGCTGCCGCCACGCGAGGGCGGGCAGGGCGAGCAGCGCGGCGACCTCGCCTTGCGAGAGCGCGGTCTCGCCGGCAAAACCCCGGCGGCGGACGGCGATCGCGGTCTGCATCTGGAAGCTCGCGAGGGTCACGCGCTCCTCGTTCCGCGTGCGCTTGACGAGCTCGAGCATGGCGCGGATCGAGCGGTCGCCCTTGAGATCCACGTTGATGCCGAGGCGCGGGAACGCCGTCAGCACCTCGGAGAACAACGGGACGTGGAGGCCCTTGCCCGCGAAGGGCCGGGTGCCGTCGGGCGCGACGAAGCCCCAGCCGACATCGAGGCGCTGCGCGTCGACGAGATCGAGGTCCGCCCACGCGAGCGGCGAGCCGGCCATGCGCATCGCCGTCGGATCGTGGGAGACGATGAGCTGCTCGTCCCGCGTGACCTGGACGTCCATCTCGAGCGCGTCCACGCCGATCTCGGCCGCGCGCGCGAACGCCTCCAGCGTGTTCTCCGGCCGCTCCGCCGACGCGCCGCGATGGGCGTAGAGCCGCCGCGCGTGCATCAGCTGGGGTCTTCTTCGAGCTCGAGCGCGGCGACCGGCATCGGCGGCGGCTTGGGGTCGCTGACCTGGAGCACCTCGACGGCGTACTTGATGTCCTTGTCGGCGAGCGGGTGGCCGAGCTTCACGTCGACCTCGTCGGGCCCGACCTTCTCGATCTGCAGCACGATGTCCATGCCCCCGTTGGCGCCCTTGGCCGTGAACTTGTCGCCGGCGGTGAGCTTCGCGTCCGCGGGGAACTCGGTGCGCTTCATTTTCTTGCTGGGGTGCATGCGCGGATCGCCGAAGGCGTCCTTCGCCTTCAGCACGCCGTCGCGCTTTGCCCCTTTTTCGAGGCCCTCGAGGACGGCCTCGATGCCGGGCAGCATGGTGCCGCCGCCGTGGATGTACTCGACAGCGCTCTTCTCCAGCGTATCGCCACCGACGATCGCGAGCTCGACCTTGACCTTGACGCGTAGCCCTTTGGCGATCTTCACGGCTCCGAAGTTACCTCGCGGCGTGCCGCGCCGCGACAACCGGGTCAGGGATCGTGAACGCGAGGAGACGCTGCGGCGGAAAGACACACGGAACTACGCTTGCTTGCGGAACCGGGCGTGTGGCACGGAACGAGCACTTTGCTTGGCTCGATGTACCGCCAGATGTTCGTGCTCGGAGTTGTGGCGCTCGCCGCGTGTCGCGGTGGGGGCAGCCCCGAGATGCGGGTGATCGGCGTTCACGACGTCGCGCCGCACGAGGTCGTGTTCGTCCAGGTCACGAACCCGGCCAGCCACTCGATGCGGCTGACGAAGCTCCAGTACACGTTCGCGGCCGACACCGGCAAAGAAGTTTCGGCGGGTGAGGTCGAGCTGGCGCGCGACGTGCCGGCCCACGCGGCCGTGATCGTGGAGATCCCGCTCGACGCCGCCGCGCCGGACGCGGGACCGATCACGCTGCACGGCGAGCTGACGACGGAGCTCGACGAGATCGTGCGCAGCTTCACGGTCTCGGCCCAGGTCCAGCCCCAGCCCTCGCACCCATAACGCTTCCATGCGGCGGCCGTGGTGGTAGGGTCGCGCCCCATGTCGACCTGGTCTGCCCTCGCCGATGCTGTCCTCGCCGGTGAGCCCACCTCGCGCGAGGCCGCTCGCGCCGTGCTGCACGCGCCCGAGGACGACATGCTGGCGCTCCTCGACGCCGCGTTCCGCGTCCGCCGCGCGCACTGGGGCCGGAGGGTCTCGCTGCACGTGCTCGACAACGCGAAGCAGGGCGCCTGCCCCGAGGACTGCGGGTTCTGCTCGCAGTCGAGCAAGTTCGCGTCGCCCGGCGGTGAGGCGCCGATGAAGTCGGTCGACCAGCTCGTCGCGGACGCGCGCCGCGCCCACGCCTCGCGCGCGAAGCGGTTCTGCATGGTGACGGCGACGCGCGGCCCCTCGCAGCGCGACCTCGACACGATCTGCGCCGCGGCGACCGCCATCAAGGCGGAGATGGACATCGAGCTGTGCGCGTCGCTCGGGCTCTTGACCGAGGCGAAGGCGCAGCGGCTGGCGGCGTCGGGCGTGGATCGGTTCAACCACAACCTCGAGACGAGCGAGCGCCACTACGATCAGATCGTGTCGACGCACACGTGGCGCGACCGCGTGGCGACGGTCGAGCTGGCGAAGGCGGCCGGCATGGACACGTGCGTCGGCGGGATCGTCGGGCTCGGCGAGAGCGAGGACGACCTGCTCGATCTCGCGTTCGCGCTGCGCGACCTCGACGTCGACAGCGTGCCGGTGAACTTCCTCGACGCGCGCCCGGGGACGCCGCTCGCGGGCCGTCCGCTCGTCGAGCCGCGCGATGCGCTGCGCGCGCTGTGCATGTTCCGCTTCGTGCATCCGCGGACGGATCTGCGGGTCGCCGGCGGCCGCGAGATCACGCTGCGCGCGCTGCAGGCGATGGCGCTCTACCCGGCAAACTCGATCTTCACGCAGGGCTACCTGACGACGGCCGGCGCGACGCCCCACGCCGACCACCAGATGATCCGTGACCTCGGCTTCGAGCTCGAGCTCGCGTCTGGCGAGGCCGTGCCTGCCGATCCCGAGGCGATGCTCGCGCTCGTGCCGCCGCCGGTGCCGACCACGCGGCGGCCGTCGCTGCCGCTGGCGACGTGATCCGGCGCGCGGCCGCCTGCGCGGTGCTGCTCGCGGCAGGCGCGGCCGGGGCGACGCCGACGCCGACGCCGGCGCCAAGATCGAAGAAGGTAGCGGTGGTGCCCGAGGCGGTGCCGCCCGCCGTGACGGCCGTGCTCGCGGCGGTGAACCCGGCCGCGGGGTGGACCGTGGACGGCTCCGCGCTGCGCGGGCCGAGCGCCGAGCTCCGCGTCGCCGTGCTGACCGGCTGGTGCGGCCAGTGGGCGGGCTCGCTGCGCACGCCGGACTGGGCGCCGACGAGCGCGTGGCCGAGCGCGCGGGTCTCGCCGGGTGGCGTCGCGCTGTGCGTGCAGCGGCGGGACGACGCGCTGCTCGTGACGCTCGGCGGGCTGCCCGAGAAGGCCGCGCCCGACGCGGAGACGCGGGCGATGCTGCTCGCCGTCGTGGACGCGATCCGGCCGCCGCTCGCGATCCCGAACCCGGGCGGGGCGGCGCTGTCCGTGCGGCTCCCGGTGCCGGCGACGGCGATCGCGGGGACGAGCAAGTTTGCCGGGTTCGACGGCGTCGAGGCGTTCGAGCTGTCGGCGTGGGTGCAGGAGGGCGCGTGCTTCATCGGCGGCGCGCTCGTGGCCGACGACGAGACGCCCGCGCCGTGGCTGCGCGCGCACGAGGACCTCGACGATCGCCAGCTCCTGTGCGCCGAGCTCCGCGACCGCGCGGTCGGGCTCAAGTGGCCGCTGTCCGAGCTGCCGC
>JANXOM010000376.1 GCA_025353585.1 Deltaproteobacteria bacterium | reverse complement strand
CGTAACGTCGCGCGCGGCCCCCGTGACGTCGCGCGCGGCCGACGGCGCGCTCGGCCTGCGGCCCGGCGACGTCCTCGCGGTCTCTCTCGGCGATGGCGATGCGATGGATCGCTACACGTTCACCGTCGTCGACACGACCCGCGGGCTCGTCGTCGAGTGGGCGGGGGCCGGCGAGCGGGGCACCCTGTCGTTCAGCGCGCGCGCGCTCGCCGCGGCCCCGGGCCCGCTCGGGATGTCCCAGGGTGGCGTCGACGACACCGAGCGCGAAGCCGGCTCGATCACGGGTGCGACCCCGCCATTCTGGTTCGCGAGCGCCAGCCTCGGGATGCGCGCCCCGGCGATCGCGCTCGCGGAGGGCGCGATCCAGCTGACGCGGGGGGACACCGGCACGCGCACGATCGAGGTCGCCGGCGCGCGCCGGGTGGTCCCGGTGGTCACGTTCACGGGCGAGCACTGTCGGATCGTGGTTATCGATGACCCGGCCACCCCGCTGGTGCTCGAGCGCACGCAGTTCGGCGAAGCCGTCGTCGAGCTCGACGGATGGAGCCGCGGCGCGCCCGCGAGCGCGGCGGCCACGACCGTTGCCGGCCCCCGCGCCGCGCCGGCGAACCCGCCCGCCGTGACGGTCGTCGCGGCCTCGGGCGTGCCATCGCTCGACGACGAGCCAGCCGCCGCCTGGGACGGCACGCGCTACGCGGTCCTCGATCCCGGCGAAGTGAAGCTGTGGGCGATCGACGGCGCGGGCGGGCGGGTGCTCGCGTCAGGGGCCGACGTGTTCTCGCGCGGCGGGCGGCCGCGCGGGCTGCGCCTGGTCGCGATCGGGACCGAGCTGCATCTGCTCTGCGATGACGACGACGATCGCCTCGTGCACGCCATCTTTGACGGCACCCGGTTCGTCGATCAGGTGCACGATTCGCTTCCGTCGGGGCCGATTCCGTTCGGGCCGCGGACGGCCGCGGCGATCGCGCTCGACCCGGTCCGCCAGGTGATCGTCCTCGTCGACCCGCCCACCGGCGACATCTTCGAGCTCGCGCGTGGACACGGGCGCCGCGCGGGGTCGCTGTCGATCGGCAACGCGAACGCGGTCTACTTCAACCAGGTCGTGTGCGCGTGGGACCAGCCACGGCGAGCGGTGGTGATGATCCACAACCACCCGGCGATCTCCGAGCTCGCGGTCGCAGCGGCGTGGCAGGGCGACACCCTGACCCCGCTGCCGGCGCCCGCGATGAGCTCGGCGAGCGAAGGCCGACCGGTCCGCGGCGGGAGCCACCCGGTGTCGGGTGCCGCGGTGTTCCTCGCGTCGATCGGGTCGCGCTCGATTCTGCTTGGCCGCGACGGCTTCGCTCCGCTCGAGGCCAAGCGGGCCCCCGTGTTCGGGTTCGTCGGTGATCTGGTGCAGCGACCGGGCCGCCTCGAGGTCTGGGGCGCCGCGGTGAGCGGCAGCGCCGGCCGGCGCCGGGTGCGCTGGACCGGTACGTCGTGGCACGACGACGCGACCGTCACGACCGCCGTGTAGCGCGGACGCGCGCCGGCCGCCGGGCGCGCCATCGCTCATCCCGGCCCTGGCGTCCCGGCCGCGGCTGCCTCGCGCCGACGAGTCCAGGGGCATCTATCCCCGTCCCCCGTCGCGACGACGGCTGGCGGGTGCGATACGCCTGAGGGATGGCCGATTCCGCCGCCGCCGCTGCCGCCATCGCTGCTGTCGCGTCCGAAGCCCCGCCGCGGTATGTGCCGCGCGCGGATCGCGAGGCGTACGGCCGCACGCTGCGCGACCGCGTCCGCCGCGTCGACCAGGACAAGTGGGTCGACACCGACACGCATACCAACCGCGATCCCCTCGCGCGCGTCCACGCCTCCGAGGCCGGCCGCCTCTCGGATCGCCTCGCCTTTCGCCACGGCCGCATGGCCGTGTCGCCGTTCGCGTTCCTGCGCGGCGGCGCGTGGGTCATGGCGGCCGACCTCGCGTCGCTGCCGACCACTGGCTACCGCGTGCAGATCTGCGGCGACGCCCACGTCCGCAACCTCGGCGCGTACGCCTCGCCCGACGGCCACATCGCCTTCGACGTCAACGACTTCGACGAGACGTGCCGCGCGCCCTGGGAGTGGGACATGAAGCGGCTCGCGATCAGCCTCGTCCTCGCCGGGCGCGAGGCCGGAAACCCCGACCGCGCGTCGCGCGACGCCGTGCAGGAGATGATCCGCTCGTGGCGCGACACGCTCCACGACCTCTCCGATCTCCCCGTCACCGAGCTCGCGCGCTACGCCGTGCATCGCTTCGAGCTCGACGGCGCCATCGCCCGCGTGCTCCACAAGGCCGAGCGCATGTCGCCGCTCGCCGCCCGCGACGCGCTGACGAGCCGCGCCACCGACGGCAAGGTCCTCTTCGCGCACACGCCGCCGAAGCTCCAGCGCATCCCTGACGAGGAAGCCGCGAAGGTCCTCGCCGCGCTCGTCCCGTACCGCGACACGCTCGGCCCGAACCGCCAGCAGGTCGTCGACTCGTACCTCGCGTACGACGTCGCGTTCAAGCTCGCGGGCACCGGCTCGGTTGGCTGCCACAACTACGCGGTCCTCTGCGTCGGCAACGGCGTCGACGTCCCGCTGATCCTCCAGATCAAGGAGGCGCTGCCGAGCTGCTACCAGGCGCTCGGGCTCGTCGGCGAGGACCCGCACGTCTCCCGGCACGACGGCAAGCGCGTCGCCGAGGGCCAGCACCGCATGCAGACCTGGGTCGATCCGTTCCTCGGCTGGACCACGATCGACGGCGCGCCGTACTACGTGCGTCAGCTCTCGGACCACAAGGCCGCGATCGATCCCGCGGATCTGCGGCGCAGCGCGCTGACCGAGTACGCGCGCGTGTGCGGCGAGACGTTCGCGAAGGCCCACGCGCGCACCGGCGACGCGGCGGTCCTGTGCGGCTATGCCGGCGAGGCCGAGAAGCTCGACCGCGCGTTCGGCGCGCTCGCCGTCTCCGGCGCGGACCAGGTCACGCGCGACTGGGAAGCCATGACCAGCGCCATCGCGAGCGGCGCCCTCCCCGCCATCGCCCCGGCCTGACACGACCTGATCGCCGCCTCCCTCGCGTGCTAGTTTCGCGGCGATGTTGCCGGGCCGCACCGCACTGGCCGCCGCGCCCGCGGTCGTGCTCTTCGTGCTCGGCGCCTGGGAGACCTGCGCGACGCGCGAGGCGGCCACGAGCGTGCCCGGCGACCCGGCCTGGGACGAGGCCGCCGCGACCGTGCGCGCGCGCTACGCCGCCGGCGATCTGATCGTCTTCGCGCCGGACTGGGTCGACCCCGTCGGCCGCCTGCACCTCGGCGACCTGATCCCGCTGGAGATGGCGGGCCGCATGGACGCCGCGCGGTACGGGCGGATCTGGGAGCTCTCGATCCGCGGCGCCCACGCGCCCGAAGTCGTGGGGCTCACGCCCGTCACCTCCGGCGACTACGCCGGCGTGCGCGTGCGCCTGTTCGAGCGCCCGGCCGCCACCGTCACGGCCGATGTCCTCGAGCACGTCACCGACGCGCGCGCCGACGGCCCGCTGCGCCCGGGCCTCGTGTTCGGAGAGGTCGGGTTCGCGCCGCACCGCTGCGTGCAGATCGTCCCCCACGGCGGCACGCCCGTCCGCATCACGTTCCCGCAGCTCGCGCTCGGCACGGAGCTCGTCGGGTACGTCGGGCTCGCGGACGTGTTCACGCGGCGCGACGTGCGGACGCCGGTCGAGCTCGACGTCGAGATCGGCGGCAAGCTCGTCGCCAGCGCGAAGCCGGGCGTGGATGACGGCTGGGTTCGCTTCGCCGCGCCCACGACGCCGGGCCCGACCGACGTCGTGTTCATCGCGCGCGCCGCCGAGAGCAACCGCCTCGTCTGCTTCGCGGCCGAGGCGCGCAAGTGACGCGCGCGCGTCGCCTCCACGTCCTCACCGGCGTGGCCCTCGCGGTGCTGACCACGATCGCCGTCCTCGTGAACCAGCGCGACGTCGGCATCGCGCGCGACGAGGTCGTGTACATGGAGTACAGCGCGCACTACGCGGCGTGGTGGCGCGGGCTCGTCACGTTCGACCACGGCATCTCCGCGAAGACCATCACCGCCACGTGGGGCGGTCCCGCCGCGACCGACAACAACCGCGAGCATCCGCCGTTGATGAAGGAGATGTTCGGGATGTCGCAGTGGCTCCTGCACGACGTCCTCCACGTGTGCAGCGAGCTCACCGCCGCGCGCGCCCCGGCCGCCGCGACGCACGGCCTCGCCGTCGGGCTCGTGTTCGCGTTCGCGCTCGAGCTGTTCGGGTTCGGCGAGGCGATCCTCGCGGGCCTCCTGCTCCTGCTCCTGCCGCGCGCGCTCTTTCACGCCGGCCTCGCGTGCTTCGACGCGCCGATCATGACGTGGTGGTTCGCGACGGTGCTCGCGTACTACCGCGCGCTCGACGGCCGCCGGTGGCCGTGGCTCGTCGGCGTGATGTTCGGCTGCGCGCTCGCCACGAAGCACACCGCCGTCCTCCTGCCGTTCGCGCTCGGCGTGCACTACCTGTGGCTCGGCTGGCGCGCGCGCGCCGAGGATCCCGCGCGCCGGTGGACCCTCCTCGTCACGCATCGCTGGCGCGTGATCGTGTCGCTCGCGGTGCTCGGCCCGCTCGTGCTGTTCGTCCTGTGGCCGTGGCTGTGGATCGCGCCGATCACGCACGTCGCGCAGTGGATGAGCTTTCACCTCACGCACGTCCACTACAACTACGAGTACCTCGGTCACAACTGGAACGCGCCGCGCTTCCCGTGGCACGTCGCGCTCGTCACGACGCTGCTCACGGTCCCGGTCGTCACGCTCGCCGCTGCCCTCGTCGGGCTCGGGCGCTGGCTCGGGCTCCGCGGGACGTTGCCGCGCGCGCCGTTGCTCCTGCTCGTGCTGTCGTTCGGCGCGTCGATCGGGCCGTTTCTCCTCGGGACCACGCCGATCTTCGGCGCGGAGAAGCACTGGATGCCCGCGCTGCCCACGCTGTGCCTCGCCGGCGCGTGCGGCATCGGGTGGGCGACGCGCGCGCTCGCGGCCGCCGTCGTCGCATGGCGGCCCGCGTGGTCGGAGGCGGTGACGCGGCAGACGCTGCTGCTCGCCCTCGGCGGCATGGTCACGCTCGCCGCCGCCACCGAGACGATCACCGCCCAGCCGTACGCGCTGACCTCGTACAACGCGCTCGCGGGCGGCGCGCCCGGCGGGGCGGACCTGGGCATGAACCGCCAGTTCTGGGGCGTGGCGGTGCGCGGCGTGCTGCCGCTGCTGGCCGCCGAGCCGCCGCCCGTGGGGCCGCAGCCGCGCTTCATCTACACGCACGACGCGTCGCCGGCCTGGGGCCTCTACCAGAAGCTCGGCCTCGCGCCGCGCTGGCTCGCCGACGCGGGCCACGAGGACGCCGGCGTCGCGCACAGCGACGTGGCGCTGGTCGTGCACGAGCTGCACTTCAACCGGCACGACTACATGATCTGGCAGGGCTACCGCTCGGTGAAGCCGACGTACGTCCTGCGCAGCGACGGCGTGCCGATCGTGTCCGTCTACGAGCGCCCGGCGAGCCCGCTACCCTGATCTACCTCGCGCAGTTGAGCTCGGACTGCTTGGCCCACGCGCCGGCGACCATGCTCTCGCTCCACACTTTGAGCGTCTTGCCTGCGATCTGCTCGTGCGTGCGGATGCCGCCGTCCGCCGTCCAGACCCACTCGCCGTTCGCCTCGCCGCCCGACGTCGAGATCAGCGACGAGCCGTCGCTGCCGAGCTGGATCTCCTTCCACTGCTTCGCGTCCGCGTCGAACGTGCGGTAGCTGATGCCCGTCAGATTCGTGCTGCTCTTCTCCGCGTAGGCGGCCGCGAGCCAGCGTCCGCCGAGATCGGCCTTGATCGCGAGCTTCGCCGTCATCGGCGACGACGAGCCATCGGGATGCTTCTCGTTGCCCTTGCAGGTCCACGCTCCGCCGAGCGCCTTCGTCAGCGCGGCGAGCTCGGGGGGCAGCGGCGCGGGCTTCGGCGGCGGCGCGGGCTTC
>JANXOM010000121.1 GCA_025353585.1 Deltaproteobacteria bacterium | reverse complement strand
CGCCGGTGAACTTCTTGAGCTGCTCCGGGATTTCATCCGGGCAACCGTCGTCGTCCTCGAAGCCATTCTTGGTCTCCGGCTGCAGCGGGCACTTGTCATGCGCGTCCGGGATGCCGTCGTTGTCGTTGTCCGGATCGGGGCAGCCGTCCTCGTCCTGGAAGCCGTCCTTGTCCTCGGGCTCGTTCGGACACTTGTCCTTGTCGTCCGGGATGCCGTCACCGTCCGAGTCCTTCGGACCCGTCGCGACGACCGCCTTCTTCTCGACCTTGCGGCCGAACTCCTTATAAATCGAGAGGAGGATCTCGTAGTCCTCGGTGAACGACGTGCCCGTGCTGGACGGCGGGAACAGGATGCGGGCATCGCCACGCAGACCCCAGCCGTTGTCGACCCGGTACTTCGCGCCGA
The DNA here is from genome assembly GCA_025353585.1 of Deltaproteobacteria bacterium. Lineage (GTDB taxonomy): Bacteria > Myxococcota_A > Polyangia > Haliangiales > Haliangiaceae > JABFXX01. Next base: position 7,192 of record JANXOM010000121.1, on the reverse strand, counting down.
CGCCGACGTAGAGCTCCGCGTCGGTGTCCTTCGCGATGTCGTCCTTGTTGTTCGTCTTGACGACCTGCATCGCGCCGCCGCCGGCGAACACGAACGGGATCAAGCGACCCTGCGCGTCGTCCTGGTTGCGGAACTGCAGCACGATGTGGCCGCGGTACGTGATGTTCCAGACGTCGAACACCTGCGAGCGACCTTCGCTCGGGAGGACGCCGAACTCACCCTCGACGCCGAGCATGCGGCCGAAGAACACGCCGAGACGGAGGCCGAACAGGGCCGTGTTCTTCTCGGAATCCGCGGTCTTCGTGTCCGGAACACCGAGCTCGTTGTCGGTGGCGAACACGTGGACGCCGGCGGTGCCGCCGACCTCGACGTTGGCGCTGGCGGTGGTGGCCGTCGAGAGGAGGCCTCCGGCGGCGAGCGCGGCAGCTAGGGTAGGGCGAAGCAAGCGATTCATGGAATCTCCCGAAAGCGTAGTGGTTTGCTATCGCGTTCTTATCCGCTACCAGACTTGAGTTCCAGGTTCCTGCGACACATTCCGATGGCGGCGAGCGTGAAAGATCCGCTAGACGTGCGGATCTCGTTGCCGTCTCGTAACAATGGCTCCGCCTGGTAGGGTCGGCCCGATGCCGATCGCCGACCCACGCGCCGAGCTCGCTGCCATGCTTCGTCCCGCCGGGGGCGGGCTGTACGTCGTGTCGACGGGACGCGCCGAGCAGCTCGCGGTCCAGCGCCAGCTCTACGGCGTCGAGGACGAAGCGGCGATCCAGGCCGCGTTCCTCGGTGCGCTCGACCGCGTGGCGTCGGCGAAGGCCGTGATCCTCGGCGTCCCGTCGGACGTCGGGGCGGGCTTCCGCCGCGGCGCGAGCTTCGGTCCCCAGGCGATCCGCAGCGCGCTCCTGGCCCGTGAGACGGACCTCCGCGGCTGGCTCGAGCGCAACGGGGTCATCGATGTCGGCGACGTGTTCGTGGTGCCGCAGCTACTCGATGACGAGATGCTGGCGCCCGCGCAGATCGCCGCGAGCCGAGCGGCGCTGTACACCGTCAATGGAGTCTCGCCCGCACTCGCTGCGACATTACCTGTGTCGCCCCTGTCCATCGAGCGCCGAGCGCTGGATTGTCTCTACGCGCTCAACCCCAAGATCATCCCGATCGTGCTCGGCGGCGACCACTCCGTCGCCTGGCCGGTCTCGGCCGCGCTCGCCGCGCACCGCACGGATCGCTGGGGCATCGTCCAGCCCGACGCGCACACCGACCTCCTCGCGGAGCGCCTCGGCATCAAGTACTGCTTCGCGACGTGGAGCTATCACGCAAACGAGCTGCTCGGGCGCGACGGCCGGCTCGTGCAAGTGGGCGTGCGTGCCTCGCGGTACGGGCGCGCGCACTGGGAGAGCAGCCTCGGCGTGCGGCAGTTCTGGGCCGACGAGATCCGGCGGGCACCCGAGGCGGCGCTCGACGGCGTCCTGGCCCACCTGCACGCGCTCGGCGTGACGTCGGTGTACTTCTCCAACGACATCGACGGCACCGATGACGAGTGGGCCACCGCGACGGGCACGCCGGAGGCCGGGGGGCTCGAGCCGGACTGGGTGATGGCGCTCGTGGACCGGCTCGGGCGCGAGATCGGGTTCTGCGCGGCGGACTGCGTGGAGGTGGCGCCGCCGCTCGGGCCGACGGCGGCCGGCACGGAGAAGACGGTCGCGCTCGCGGCGCGCTATGTCCGGGCCTGCCTCGACCGCGTGGTTGCCCGCTAGCATCGCCTCGCGTCGACGCCCACGGTCTCCGTCAGCGTCCACTGATCTGGCGCCATCGCCGTGACGCCGACGCTCTCGCCGCGCTTAGACGTCGACGTTGCCGTCGACGTTCCCCCGCTGGGTCAGGCGACGATCGGCAGCGACTTGTGCCCGTGCTGCTGGGCCATCGCCACCACGGCGTCGACCCACGCGGGCGACGAGTTCAAGCTCGGCACCAGCACCAGCTCCTCGCCGCCGGCGGCCTTGAACTGCGCGCGCGCTCGCATCCCGATCTCCTCGATCGTCTCGAGGCAGTCCGCCACGAACGCGGGGCAGATCACGGCGACGCGCTTGACGCCCTTCTTCGCGAGCTCGTCGATGACGACGTCGGTGTGCGGCTCGATCCACGGGATCCGCCCGAGCCGCGACTGGAAGCACACGCTCCACGCGCCGGCGGCGAGGCCGAGCCGGCTCGCGAGGGCCCGCGCCGTGGCGAAGCTCTGCGCGCGGTAGCAGCTCGGGTTCGCGAGCCGGTCACAGCAGTCGCTCGCCGCGAAGCAGCGATCGTGGGTCGGATCGCTCTTGAGGATCTGGCGCACGGGCAGCCCGTGGAACGAGAACAGGACGTGGTCCGCGCCCGCGGCCGCGAGCGCCGGGCGGGCGACGGCCTCGAACGCGCCGAGGAACCCCGGGTCATCGTGGAACTGATTGATGACCGCGAGCGCGGGCACGTTCCACTGGTGCTTCGCGAGATCGAGGACGCGCGCGATCGCGGTGCCGGTGGACGACGACGCGTACTGCGGGAACAGCGGCAGCACCACGACGCGATCGCACAGCGCGCGCTGCAGCCCGACCATCGCAGTTGCGATCGACGGCGAGCCGTAGCGCATCGCGAGCTCCACGTGCCAGCTCGGACCCAGCTTCTCCGTGACGGCCGCGGTCAGGTCCCGCGAGTGATACATGAGCGGCGAGCCCCGGTCCGCGTCCCAGACCTGGCGGTAGGCGTGCGCGCTCTGCTTGGGACGAAACGGAAGGATGACGAGGTTCAGCAGGATCGCTCGCGGGATCCCAGGGATGTCGAGCACCCGCGGATCCGAGAGAAACTCGCGGAGGTACCGCCGCACGGCGCTCGTGGTCGGCGCTTCGGGGGTGCCGAGGTTGAGCAGGAGAAGGCCGGTGGGCATGGCGGGGTTGGATGCCGGTGACGCGCACCGGATACGACTCGTGTGACGAACCCCACCGGGAAAGTCAAGGCGCTGCCCGCGCCTTGGGTGCAGATTATGCAATCGGGTGCAAATCCCCCGGCTTGACGCGGTGCTTCGTGGCCAGCGCAACAAATCCGCTCGCTGGTCGAGATCGGCACGGATCCCAGCAACTTCGGTGGCTTGAAAGATGGTCCCGGCTTCCTGTTTGACCTGACATCAGAGGGCTGCATTATCCCTCCGACATGGCTGGCACCTCGGGAACGCCGCTTCCGAAGACGCTCGGGATCAAGGGGGGACACAAGGTGTGTCTCCTCAACGCCCCCGGTCATGTCGAACGTCACCTGTCGATGGTGATGGCGGCGAACGACGTGCGCATCACCCATGACCTGCGCCTGCCGCCGGTCGACGTGGTGGTGTTGTTCGTGGACAAGCTGGCCGAGCTCGAGAAGCGCGTCGCCGACATCGCGGCGCGCATGCACCCGAGCGGCGGCTTCTGGGTCGCGTGGCCCAAGCGCGGCCGCCGCGCCACGGACGTGACCGAGGACATGGTCCGCCGCGTGGCGCTCGCCGCCGGCATGGTCGACAACAAGGTCTGCTCGATCGGCGACTCGTGGCTCGGCATTCGCCTCGTGCTTCGCACCGTGATCCGCGATGCCGTCGCATATCGCGCCGCGCCGCCAGTCCCCACGCTGTCCCGGCGCACGCGTCGTCCGACCGCGCCCGCGAAGATCGTGCATCGCGCCACCGGCGCGGGCTCCGCGCTCGCTCGCGTCCGCGCTCGCTCGACGAAGTAGCGCGTCGCGCTTTCCGGCCGCGGCTGGGCTTTCGGCCCGCCTGTATCGTACTGTCCGCAGCATGAAGCGAATCGTAGTGATCGCTGCGCTGCTCGCGAGCAGCGCGTGCGGCACGGAAACCGACGATCGTCCGCCGACGCTCGCGTACGTGACGGAGGCGATCCTCGCGCCGACCTGCGGCAAGGCCGAGTGCCACTCCTCGTTCACGCAGGAAGTGGGCGACGTGTTCGACACGGTCAGCGCGACGCGCAAGACGATCGTCCCGTACGCGATGGTCGTCTATACGGACACGCCGACGGATGCCTACCTGGTGCAGACGATCACGGTCGGCGCGCCGTCCGTGCAGGGCGGCAACGTCAACGACCTCATCCGCATGCCCTACGACGCGCCGATGCCCGACTACGACATCAACCTCATCAAGGCGTGGATCGCCACCGGCGCGCCCGGCGGATCGGGGCCGGTCGGCGCGCAGTGCGTCCCCGGTCCCGCCGACGATTCGACGCAGGGCTGCAACCTGCTCGGCAAGCTCGTCGAGTGCGACGAGGGCACCGAGGGCGCGATCATCACGGACTGCGCGGCGATGTCGATGCAGTGCCTGGAGGGCGCATGCGCTCCGCTCTGATCGTTGGCGCGACGATGTTCGCTAGCGCGGGCACGGCGGCTGCGTATCCGCAGTTCCAGCTCTCGCGCGACCAGACGTGCAGCGGCTGTCACCTCTCGCCTGCCGGCGGCGGCTTGCTCAACGAGAACGGCCTGAACACGGCCGAGTCCATCTCGCAGTACGGGACCGCGCCCGAGTTCATCATGGGCAAGGTCCCCACGCCGAGCTGGCTCGCGCTCGGGGGTGACCTGCGCGGCGCGGGCGGCTTCATCCGCGCCCCGGCCAATAACCCCGCCGCGTTCCCGATGGAGGCCGAGGTCCAGGCCCGCGCCACGTTCGGGCACCTCTCGATCGACGCCGACGTGGGCTTCCGCCCGCCGCAGTGGGACAACACGGCCGCCACGCTCGTGTGGTCGCGCGAGCATTACGTCACGTACCAGACAGACGCCGGGGGCTCGGATGGCCTATTCATCCGCGTGGGCCGCTTCATGCCGGTCATGGGCCTGCGGCTCGCCGAGCACCCGGACTACACGCGCGAGTACGGCGGCACCCCGCTGTACGCGGAGACGTACGGCGCGTCGCTCGCGTACATCCAGCCCACGTACGAGATCCACGCGAGCGGCTTCATCAAGGACCCGCTGATCGATCCGGTGGTGCACGACAACGGCGGCGCGCTGTACGGCGAGTACCGCGTCAGCGAGGCGACCGCGGTCGGCCTCGAGGCGATGGCGTCCTTCTCGAATGACGATCGCCACTACCGCGGTGGCCTCACGGCGAAGCACTACTTCGCGAGCCAGGACGCGCTGCTCCAGGTCGAGGGCCAGGTCGTGAACCAGGTCATCGTGGACGGCGGCGGGCCGGTGCAGCTCGTCGGCTACGCGTTGCTGTCGAAGTTCCTCGGCAAGGCATTCCTGCTGGACTTCGGGCTCGGGCACTTCGACGAGAACGTGCGCATCAAGGGGCTGCGTCGGGACGCGGCGGACGTGAACCTCCATTGGTTCGTGTCGTCGCACCTCGAGCTCCTCTGGCAGAACCGCGCGGAGGTGCTGTCGTACGGGCCGACGGGCGCGTTGTCGCTCGTCCAGGTTCATATCCGCCTGTAACGGCGGCGGTCAGCGGCCACGTCCTGACACAGGCCTTACGCTCCGCGCGGCGAGGGCAGGTCATCGTCTGCGGATGATGACCAGGAAGCTGTTTGCTGTTGTCGCGCTGGTGGCCGGCTGCGAGACCGCGCCGGCCCCGTCGCCGGCCCCGACGCCCGCCGTGACGCCCGTCGTGACGCCCGTCGTGACGCCCGTCGCCAGGACGGCGGTGCCGCCGCCGGCGCCCGCGATGGCCGCGCCCGCTCCGGTGGCGACGCCGCGCCTCCTGCCGAACGGGCGGCCCGCCGGCGGCTACGTCACCTCGCGCCTGTCGCCGGCCCCCTGCGCGCCGCCGGCGTGCGCGCCCGACGCACCGGCGGCGACCCGGTGACGGCCGCGCCGATCTTCGAGCTGGACTGGCGGGGCGGGGCCAGCGCGGCCCGCCTTCATCGCCGGCGCCCCGGCGCCGATGCCTTGCCGTGGGGCACGCTCGACCTGGCCGCCATCGCGCCCGCGGAGGCCATCGAGGCCCGGCGGATCTGGTCGGCCGGCGTGTTCACCGAGTACGCGAGCGCGGCCGCGTTCTCCGCCCTGACCACCGCCCTCCTCGAGTGCGGTGCGCCCGTCGATCTCGCGGCGATGTCGGGCGATATCGTCGTGGACGAGCTGTTCCACGTCGAGCTGTGCGCGCGGCTCACGATGGAGCTCGGCGGCGGCGTGCCGATCGCCTTCGACCTCGCGGCCATCGCGCCGCTGACCTCCGCCGGCGCGCGCCCGCTCCTGCGCGCGGCCGAGATCGCCGTCGCCACCTCGTGCGTCAGCGAGGCGCTCAGCGTCCCCGCCATGGCACGCTCGCACGCGCTCGCGACGCACCCGCTCGTCCGCGCCGTGCTCGCGCGCCTCCTCGCCGACGAGGGCCCGCACGCGCGCCTCGGCGACTGGTTCCTCGCGTGGGCCGCCCCGCACCTCGCGCCCGCCGAGCGCACGCAGCTCGCGCACCTCGCCGCCGATACGATCGAGGCCTACGCGCCGCTCTGGCAGGACGCCGCGTGCGGCGGCTGTCCGATCCCGCGCGGGCTCGGCGGTCACGACGACGTCGGCCGGGCCGCGCTGCGCGCCACCGTCGAGCGCGGCATCGTGCTGCCACTGTCCCGTCACGGCATCGTCCTCGACGCCGGGCGCGTCGCCGCGCTCGTCGCAACGTGATAATTTGACGGCGTGTTGCGTTCGCCTGTCGCCGCGATCGCGGTCTCGCTCGGTCTGCTCCCCACGCTCGGCACGTCGCTCGCGCGCGCCGCGCCCGATGCGGCCAAGCCCGCCGATGACTCCGGCCCGAGCGACGCGGCCGGCGCGCCCGCCGTCCCGCCCGCCGAGCGCCCGCCGGTCGACAGCCACGGCCCCGCCCAGCCGCCGCCGGAGCCCGTCGCGCCCGCGCCGGGCTTTCGCTGGGAGCCGTTCGGCTACCTGCGCATCCAGTACATCGCGGTGCAGAACGATCCGAACGTCTCGTTCGTGGGGCGCGACGACGGCTTCGAGATGCAGAACGCGCGCGCGGGCGTCCGCGGCCGCCTGAACGACCGCATGGCGTTCGTGCTGTCGATCGACGGCGCCGTTGACGAGCTTCACCGCTTTGAAAAGTTACGTTATAGACTGCCACTCGGCCGGATATGGCGTTCTTTGCTTTCTGATCTCCCAAGAGGCGCCGTCCCAACCGGCTTGAACAGCTGCTCTCAGTTCGGTCGGTTTGGGATTGGTTCGGCCAAACGATATGCTGGGTATTGGC
>JANXOM010000432.1 GCA_025353585.1 Deltaproteobacteria bacterium | reverse complement strand
ATCGCGGAGCGCCAGGCCGAGAGCGTGCCCGCGCTCGCGACGGACGCCACGGCGGCCGAGCTCGCGCATCGCGCTTTTCTGGCGCGCGTGCACAAGAAGTACAAGCTCGACAGCGTGACCGGCGAGGTCCTCTCGGTGATCGGCGCGCGCGAGACCACCGTGCACTACCCGTACTGGCGCCTCGACTACCGCGCCGGGAAGCTCTCCTACATCGTGATGGTCGACGCGAGCTCGGGCGCGATCGCGTACGGCCGCGCGCCCGGCAGCATGCTGTTTCACTCCGCGTTCTACGCGTTCGTGATGCCGGTCGCCGCGTTCGTCATGCTCGTCGCGTCGATCGTCGCGATCGTTATTTTCGGCGTCGGCGCCGAGGTCTCCGATGCCTCGTCGAAGGTCGGCGGCGGGATCTACGCTCTCGGCGCGCTGGTCGGCGGGGCCGGCATCGCCCTCGGCGGCTGGCTCGCGATGGTCGCGCACCGCGGGCTCAAGCGCGCGGGCGAGATCGAGGGCGGCTACGGCGCTCACGCGGGCGCGGAGCTGTTCGACACGAACGACGCGGACTACGTCGTCGACCGCGCGAAGGAGCAGGCCGAGGTCGACGCGGACCCGGACCTCGTCGCGCTGGAGGCGACCGCGTGACCCGGCTCGTCGCGCTCGTGTGCCCGGGGTGCAAAACGCCGTTCGAGCCGACGCACCTCGAGCGCGCCTGCGTGTTCGCGTGCCTGCACTGTCCGACGGCCGTGGAGGTCACGCGCGCGAGCCTGCAGGCGTACCCGGTGCACGCCGCGACCGGCGAGGCCACGGCGGGGTTGTACTGGGCGCTCGCCGGGCACATGACCGTGAACCGGTTCGCGGCGTCGGAGCCCGCGGCGACGCCGCTCGGCACGGTCTCGCACAAGGGCCAGACGCTGAAGTTCGCCTTCGACGTGCCGATCAGCGACCTCGGGATCGCGCTCGCGCTCACGTCGACCGCCCAGCGCGCCACCACGCCGCTGGTCCCCGCGCCGTGGACGCCCGACCCGGCCCGCGAGCCGCGGCAGGGCTCCCTGGGGCGCGCCGACGCCGAGCGGATCGCGCACCAGGTGTGGGTCAAGCTCATCACGCGCGCCGATGGGAGCATTCATCAGCTCGACGTGTCGATCGGCGTCACGGCGTGCGTGGTGCTTCGCGTCGACTAGGGTAGGGTCCCGCCGTCGTGGCTGCCGTCGTCACTGTTCAAGATGTTCACAAGCGGTTCGGGAACCGCATCGTGTTGCGCGGGGCGTCGTTCGCGGTGAGCGAGCGCGATCGGATCGGCATGATCGGCGCGAACGGCGCCGGCAAGTCGACGCTGCTCGAGATGATGGTGGGCGCGGGGAGCGGCGGCGATCCGGCGCTGCAGCCGGACTCGGGCCTCATCACGTGGCGGCGCGACCTGGTGCTCGAGTTCGTGGCCCAGGAGCCGGAGCTGCCGCTGGACGAGCCGGTGTCGGCGGCGCTCGCGCGCGAGGGCGTGGCGGACCACGAGATCCACACCGTCGCGGCCGCGCTGCAGCTGCCGCCGATGGACGCGCGGGTGGGCCGGCTCTCGATCGGCGAGCGGCGCCGCGTGGCCCTCGCGCGCGCGCTCCTCGGCAAGCCCGAGGTCCTGGCCCTCGACGAACCGACGAACCACCTCGACGCGCGCACGATCGAGTGGCTCGAGACGCGGCTGTCCGCGTTCCCCGGCGCGCTGATCTGCGTCACGCACGATCGCTACTTCCTCGATCGCGTGGCGACGCGCATCGTCGAGATCGACCGCGGCAAGGCCTACACGTACGAGGGCGACTACGCCGAGTTCCTCCTCGCGCAGGCGGATCGGCTTTCGGTCGAAGGCGAGGTCGAGTACCAGCGCAGCTCGTTCATCCGGCGCGAGATCGAGTGGATCCGCCGCGGCCCGAAGGCGCGGTCGGTCAAGGCGAAGGCGCGCATCGATCGGTTCGACGCGGCGGTCGCGTCCGCGCCGACCGTCGACGATCAGCGCGGCGACACGATGGCGCTGCGGTTACCGAGCGGCCCGCGGCTCGGCGGCTCGATCGTGGAGCTGCGGCGCGCGAGCAAGACGCTCGGCGGCAAGGTGCTGTTCCGCGACCTGACGCTGAACATGAAGCCGGGCGATCGCATCGGCATCGTGGGCCCGAACGGCGCGGGCAAGACCACGCTCATCAAGACGATCCTCGGCCTCGAGCCGCCCGACAGCGGCGAGGTCGTCATCGGCGCGAACACGCGACCGGCGTACTTCGAGCAGGGCCGGACCGAGCTGCGCGACGAGCTGACGGTGATCGAGGAGGTGGGCGACGGCTACGACTACGTCGAGCTGCCCGACGGCAAGATCCACGTCCGCAGCTTCCTCAAGATGCTCGCGTTCCCCGACAGCGTGAGCGACACGAAGATCGGCCAGCTCTCCGGCGGCGAGCGCAACCGCGTGCAGCTCGCGCGGCTCCTCCGGCGCGGCGGCAACCTGCTCGTGCTCGACGAGCCGACGAACGATCTCGATCTGCCGACGCTCGGCGCGCTCGAGGACGGGCTCCGCGGGTTCGGCGGCTGCGCCCTGATCGTCTCGCACGATCGGTGGTTCCTCGACCGCGTGGCGACCGCGATCCTCGCGTTCGAGGGCAACGGCATCGTCACGCTGTACGAGGGGAGCTATTCGTTCTACGCGGAGCGGCGCGCGGCCCAGGTGGCGGCGGGCAAGAAGACGGACAAGCCGGACGGGGCCGGCGGCGGCGGAGGCGGCGGGAAGCGGGACGGCCGGGCGCCAAAGGCCGGGCCGCGGAAGCTGACGTTCAAGGAGAAGGCGGAGCTCGCCGGGATCGAGGACGCGATCGCGGTGGCCGAGGCCACGGTCGTCACGCAGGAGGCGACGCTGTCCGATCCCGTCGTGTTCAAGGACCGGCCGACCGAGGTCACGGCGCTCGTCGCCGCCCTCGACGCCGCGCGCGCCGACGTCGACCGTCTGTACGCCCGCTGGCACGAGCTCGATACGTTGCGCATCGCCTCCGGCGAGTGACCGCGCGCTGGTTAAGAACGGACCCATGACCGCTCCGGCGGCCTGGTCCGTCGCCTGACTAATTCGTGACCGAGAACGGTTGGAGCTGTCACCGGGGCTGAGCGAAGCTCCGCCGATGGCGACGGCACCTGAACTCGGCGACCTTCGTGCGGAGCTCCGCGCCGCGGGCGTGTTCGAGTTCCGCGAAGGCCGGACGTGGCTGAAGATGGCCGGGATGACGGTCGCGCTCGTCGCGTGCCTCGTCGCCATCGCTCACTACGGCTGGGTCGTCGCGATCCCGCTCGTGCCGGTGTGCGCGGTGCTGAGCACGTCGATCGCGATGGTCGGTCACGAGGGCAGCCACAAGAGCTTCTCCGCATCGCCGGTGCGCAACGCGCTCGTGGTGCACCTGGTGTTCCCGATGTTCGCCGGGCTCTCGTCGCTGTACTGGCACAACAAGCACGATCGGCTGCACCACGGGCACCCGAACGTGGACGGTGTCGACCCCGACATCATGCCGTTCCCGTTCTCCTCGTCGCGCGTCGGACACGAGCGCTGCGGCCCCAAGGAGCGCTGGTTCCAGCGCAACTTCCAGAAGTGGCTGTTCTGGCCGATGTCCACGCTGATGACGGTGGGCATGCGCCGCTCGTCGCTGCTCTACCTCGCGCGCTACAGCGACAAGCGCGACTGCGCGTGGTGGATCGAGGCCGCGTGCACGTTCGTCCACTACACCGCGTGGGTGGTCGTGCCGGCGCTGATCTTCGGGCCGATCCAGGCGCTGCTGCTGTACTCGGCGCTCTGGGGACTCGTGGGCGTGTGCCTCGCGCTCGTGTTCGCGCCCGCGCACATGGGCATGCCGGTCACCAACGGGCAGAACCGCGACTGGCTGCACCAGATCGAGACGACGCGGAACCTCGAGCTGCCGCGCATCGTCTCGCCGTTCTTCATCGGCCTCGACTACCAGGTCGAGCATCACCTGTTCCCGAAGATCCCGCACGCGAGCCTGCCGAAGGCCGCCGCGATCACCGCCGCCTGGTGCGCGCGGCATGGCCTGCCGTACGAGAGCATCCCGTATCAAAAGGCGCTCCTGATCTCCGTGAAGTTCATGGCCATCGCCTGGTCCAAGGACGCGCAGAACCCGCACGCCGTCCGCCGCTGGCTCGCCGACGAGCTGGCGGCGTAGACGCCGACACCGACGCCCGCCCGGATTGACCGTCCCCGCTCGAGCGACCCGCGAGCGCGCCGTTAGCTCTGGCGCACGTAGTCGGGCTGCGCCGTGCCCGTCTTCGTCATGACGAGCTGGAACAGGTTGCCGTCGCGCGAGCGCGAGGCGCCGGCCGCGGCGAGCAGGTAGAACTTCCACATGAGGTAGAAGCGGCGGTCGTAGCGCGCGCTGATCTCGCCGTACGTGCGGTCGAAGTTGTCCCACCACGCCATCAGCGTCGGATCGTAGTCCGGGCCGATGTTGTGAAGGTCCTCGAGCACGAAGAGGCGCTCCATCGCCTTGCCGAGCTGCGCGAGCGACGGCGCCACCGCGTTGGGGAAGATGTACTTCTCGATGAACGGCGTACCGTGGCGGAGCGAGACGTTGTTCGCGATCGTGTGGATCAGCGAGACGCCGTCCGGCTTCAAGCACCGGTGGATGACCTCGAACACGTCGCGGTGGTTCTTCGGGCCGACGTGCTCCATCATGCCGATAGACACCACGCGGTCGTACTGGCCCTGCGCGTCGCGGTAGTCACAGAGGCGCAGCTCGACGGGCAGGTGCTTCCACAGCTCGTTGCCGAGCGAGACCTGCTCCTTCGAGAGCGTCAGGCCCGTCACCGTGCAGCCGTACTTCTCGGCCGCCCAGCTCGCGAACCCGCCCCAGCCGCAGCCGAGGTCGAGGACCTTCATGCCGGGCTTGAGGCCGACCTTGCGCGCGACGAGGTCGAGCTTGTGCTCCTGCGCCTCGGTCAGGTTCTTCGCGTTCTTCCAGTAGCCGCACGTGTAGACCATGCGGGGGTCGAGCATGCGCGTGTAGAGGTCGTTGCCGATGTCGTAGTGCGCCTCGACCGACGCGCCCGAGCGCGCCTTCGACTGCAGGTTGAAGATGACGGCCTTGACCGTCAGCGCGCGCAGGCGCCAGCTGCCGGTGACCTTCTGCTTGAGGTTCGCGCGCATGATCTTGTCGATCGTGACGTCGAGCGCGTCGGTCTCCCACCAGCCGTCCATGTACGACTCGCCGAGCCCGATCGACGCGTCGCGGAGCAGGCGCTCGTAGAAGCGCGGGTCGTGGACCGTGATGTCGCCGCTCGTGGTGCCGTTGATCGTGATGCCCGCGAGAGAGAACAGCTCGCGCACGATCGACTCCGCCTCGCCGCTCCGCACGGGGACGTTGAAGTGCGGCATGAACTGACCGAGGAGACCGCGCACGCCGCTCGGCGGTGGCGGCGGGGGCATGCGGGGCGTGGTCGTCTCGTTCGTCGTGTGCATCCGAGCTGAGTCTCACAGGGACCGACATCAGGACAAGGACGTTGTATGGGTGGGGGGTGCGTGCTACACCGCATGCTCGTGACGACCCAAAGCCTGCGTGGAAAGCCCGAGAAGATCTTCATCTCGGTCGACGAGAGCTCGGGTCGGTCGACGCTGAGCTTCATGCCGCCGGACGTCGGCACGCCGATCCAGTATCCCGACGACAAGTCGGGGACGGCAGCGACCAAGGATGCCCAGGCCATCGCGGCCAAGCACCCGGGGTGCCAGATCTCGGGCCCGCACTTCCATGCGGCGCGCCCGGAGAAGGCGCGGATCCGCAAGCGCCCGCCGCCGCAGCAGCAGTAAGCACGCGGCGGAGCGGTTGGCGGCGCCGGGGCGCCGAGCAAAAGGGTCTGAAGAGTCTGTGCTCTTCGGACCCTTCTTCGCGTGGCGAGCTGACCGCCTCGCGCGTCGAGCGTCAGGCGTCGAGCTTCTCGATGTGAACGTTGGGATCCTTCTCGTCCGGACGCTTCACGGCCTGCGCGAACGCCGCGGCCGCATCCGGGGCGATCTCGACGCGCGTCTCGCGCGCGAGGATCTCGATCTTGCCGATCGCGCGCTTCGTCACGTCGCCGCGGCGGCACAGGAGCGGGATGAGCCACTTCGGGTCGGCGTTCTTGTAGCGGCCGACGTTCACCGTGAACCACACGCCGTCCCCGCGGCGATCGACGGGCTCGGCGCGCGGGGCGGCGCGGCGATCGGTGCGCACCGCGTTGCGGTCATCGCGGGCCGGGGCCCGTTCGCTCCGCTCGGCGGTCGCGTGCGTGGCGCTGCCGCGCTTGCTCGTAGTGATCGGCGGGCGATCGTTGACCGTGTGCGGGCGCTCGGCGCGCGGCGCGGGGCCGCCCGGCCGCATCGACGGCGGCACCGTGAGCTCCTCGGGGGACGGGCGCGTGTCACGGCGCAGCCGGACGAGCGCGGCGACGAGATCCTCGGCCGGTCGGTCCGTCAGCAGCGTGCGGGCCACCACGCGATCGTCGTCGCTCGGCTCGGCCGCGAGCGCCCGGATCTCGAGGACGAGCTGGTCCTGGTCGCGGACGCGGATGTCCTCGGCCGACGGGGCGGTACGCCAGCTCGCCTTGAGGTGCGCGCGCGTGAGCATGCTCTCGGCGTACCGGCGCGCCGGATCGGCGACGAGGAGCACGGCGACGCCGTGCTTGCCCGCGCGGCCCGTGCGGCCGCTGCGGTGCACGAGGACCTGCTGGTTCTGCGGCAGATCGGCGTGAATGACGAGGCCGAGGTCCGGCAGGTCGAGGCCGCGGGCCGCGACGTCGGTCGCCACGCACACCCGCGCGCGGCCGTCGCGCAGCGCCTGGAGGGCCGTGTTGCGCTCGCGCTGCGAGAGCTCGCCGGACAGCGCCGCGACGGCGAAGCCGCGCTCGGCGAGGTTCGCGGCGAGGTTCGTGACGCCGTCGCGCGTCGCGCAGAACACGAGGGCGCCGCGCGCGTCGTGGTAGCGGAGGAGGTTGACGACGGCGAGGTTGCGCTCGCGCGGCACGATGGGCACCGCGATGTACTCGATGTCGTGGTGGCGCTCGCCCTCGGCCGAGGTGGGGATGCGGACCGCGTCCTTCTGGAACTTCTTCGCGAGGGCCGCGATCTCGCGCGGGATCGTCGCCGAGAAGAGCAGGGTGCGACGGGTGGCGGGCGCGGCCTCGAGGAGCTTCTCGAGATCCTCGCGGAAGCCCATGTCGAGCATCTCGTCGGCCTCGTCGAGGACGAGCGCCTCGATCGTCTTGAGCACCAGCGAGCCGCGGGCGAGGTGGTCGCAGAGGCGGCCCGGCGTTCCGACGACGATGTGCACGCCGCGGTGGAGCTCGTCGCGCTCGCGACGCGGATCCATGCCGCCGACGCAGGTCGTGATGCGCGCGCCGGTCTCGGCGTAGAGCCACGCCAGCTCGCGGTGGACCTGGAGCGCGAGCTCGCGGGTCGGGGTCACGATGAGCGCGCGGGGCGTCGCGGCCGAGGTGAGCCGCTCGGCGTCGCCCAGGAGTGGGCGGGCGAGGGCGAGGCCGAACGCGACGGTCTTGCCCGAGCCGGTCTGGGCCGACACGAGGAGGTCGCCGTCGCCGGCGCTCATCACGGCCGCCTGGACGGGGGTCGGCTCGTCGTACGCCTTGGCTGCGAGCGCCCGTCGCAAGCTCGGGTGCACGGTCGCAAAGGACGAAGAAGCCGCTGGGGTCTGCAAGCGGCGGACCCTACTCCCTCCCGGATTAACCGCCAAGGTTATCCCCGCTCCGATCAGCTCACTTGTCGATCGTGGCCTTCACCGGGGCCGTCCAGGCCTTGTCCTCGGCCGTGTAGTAGAGGTACGCGGAGCTCGCCGGGGCCTCGTAGCTCCCCGGAACGGCCGCCAGCAAGTTGATCTCGACGTCCTTCTTCGCGTTCGGTGCCAGCGCGCGCCAGTACAGCACCACCTCGCGCGGGCGCGTCTCGTAGAAGTCGACGAGCCCCTTGTCGCGCAGCTCCTTGAGCTGCCAGGTCTGAAACACCATGCCGCCGGGGATGCCGACCCGCGCCAGCGTCATCGGGAGACCGCCCGCCGTCTTGTTCTCCACGTGCGCGCGGAGCTTCACGGCGTCGCCCATCTTCACGCTCGCCTTGTCGAGCCGCGTGTCGATCGCGACCTTCGCCTTGTCCGACGACGCCGGCCGCGCCGACCGGAAGTCGACCGCGATGGAGAACGGGAGCGACGCCTCGCCCGCCATGCGGATCTCCACGACGTTCTTGCCCGGCGTGAGGAGGCTCGCGAAGGTGTCCCAGACCAGCGCCTCCTTGCGGCCCTTGTCGAAGGTGATGGAGCCCGCCTCCTTGCCGTTGATGACGAGCGTGGCCGTGCCGTCGAACTGCATCTGGCGCGAGTGCTCGGAGTACGCGGTCAGCGCCTTGAGCCCCAGGATCGTCGCCTGCGTGTTGCTCCACTCGCCGTAGCCGCTGCGCTTCTTGTTGAGGTAGTCCACCGCCGCGCGGATCTGCGGCTCGAATTCACTTTTCGGCGAGGCCTTGATCAGCGCCAGCACGGCGAGCGACGTCGTCTCGATGGCCAGCGACTCGCCGCCCGACATCGTGATCGACTCCTTCGCGCCCGTGAACGAGCCGTCCTTGCCCTGCAGCCCGACGAGCCGCGCGACCATCGCGCCGGTCTCGCCCGCGCCCGGCGCCGCGAGGAGCGCCGTGTTCGTGGCGAGCGCCAGCAGGTACGGGTCCTTCGTCGACGCGCCGAGCGACTTCTGCGCGCCGAGCTCGGTCTCCATGCCGCCGGTGCGCTTCGCCTCGGACAGCGCCCACATGATGTACGCGTTCGTCACGTCCTCGCCGGCGCGGCCGAAGGAGTCGAGCGCCTCCGTCGAGCGCGCGAAGCCGCCCTTGTGATCCCGGCGCGTCATGAGCCAGTTGGCCGTGCGCTCGACCATCTTGTGGTCGACGTCGTAGACCTTGCCCATGTCGGCGAACTCCATGAGGCCGTACGCGGTGGGCGCCTCGTGGCCCGGCGTCTTGCCGAACCACTCGTAGCCCTTGTTCGGCGTCTCGTAGCCGGTCAGGAGCTTGTAGCCGTGGTCGAGCGTGGTCTGCGTCTTCGCGACGAGCGCCGCGTTCGCCGCGTCGTTCGCGCCGAGGTAGCTCATGATCATGATGTTCGGGTAGTTGCTCGACGAGGTCTGCTCGAAGCAGCCGCCGGGCTCGCGGATCATCGCCTCCATGCCCTGCGTCATCGACGCGAGCGGCGACGGGTACAGCGTGATCTTGGCCGTCACCGAGCCGGGCAGGGCGCCCGCGAGGTCGAGCTCCTGGCGCGCCGGCGCCTTCTTCGACACCGTGCCGGACGCGGACTGCTCGATCGGGAACCCGAGCGGCACCACGCGGATCTTCTTGTGCAGCTCGTCCTTGAGGCCGAGGGTCTGGAGCGCGAAATCCACGTCCGCCTCGCCGCTCGTGGCGACGACCTTGAGCGCATAGAACACCGTCTGCTTCTCGCCGGCCTTGAGGCGGAGATGATCGATCCCGCCTTGCCAGCGTCCGCTGGCGCGCTCCACCTCCGGTACGGCGCTGGCGAGCGCGAACGCGGCACCGAAGTGCGCGTCGAGGCTCGCGTCGAGGTCGCCGTCCGTCTCGTTCGTCAGCGTGACGGGCAGGCGGAGCTCGTCGCCCTGGGTGACCTCGGTCGGCAGGTGCGTCTCGAGCGCGAGCGGCATCTTCGACGGCAGCGTCGACTCGCCGCCGCCGACCACGCCGCCCGCGGACACGCCCTCGGCCGTCGCGCGGAAGCTCGTGATCGCGTCGTTCGCGACGAACGCGACGTCTGCGTTCCCGTCCTTGTTCGTCTCGACGCTCGCGTTCCAGTAGATGGTCTCGCGGAAGTCAGTGCGCGGTCCGTCGTACGCCTTGGGATATTCGGGCACCGGGAACACGCGCACGGGGGCCCAGCCGGCGATCTGCTTCTGGTCGCGGAGGCCGTCGCCGTCTTCGTCCATGTCGAACCGGCGCGCTTCGCCCTGAGCCGCGATTCGAGCCGCCGGGCCGCGCGCGCGGGCGGCCTTGGGGCGCTCGTCGTTCACCATCTCCTTCTTGTCTTTTGCGCCGCCATGGACGGGCCGGTCCGCGTCCGCCGCGACGACGGGCGACGCGGCGCGCGCGGGGCCGGGCGCGCGCGGGGCCGGCTTCTTCATGGG
>JANXOM010000398.1 GCA_025353585.1 Deltaproteobacteria bacterium | reverse complement strand
CAAGGCATCCACCTCTATGAAGCCATCCCGTACATGGGTGATGAGAAGCTCGCCCCGCTCATGAAAGCGTTCGACCACATCGTTCGCCAGCACGCGATTTTTCGCGCGGTGTTCGGCCTGATTTGAGGGGATGTCTCAGGGTCGCACCCGTTCGCGCACGGCACGGGATCGAAGCTCGTCCCGCCCGCGTTGCACACGAGGGCTGCAGAACCCTGGCACCCACCGTTCGCGCCGGCCTGACAGGTAATCGCGACGCAAGTGCCTGGTTGCCCTCCCACCGACCCGTCGACGTCACAAAATGGAAATGCCGGATCAGTACAAGTCCCATCACTGCATGTGGCCGCCGGGTTCGCCTTCGTGCAACCCGCTGCAATCAGCAGCGCCGCCGCCAGACACCCCAATCCGACTTTTGTCATAAGCCTACGTCTATCAGAAATGAATTTGGACATGGGGCGTGTATCGACCAGCTCGCGCGAAGGTTGCGTATCCTCTGGATGCGATCTCTCGGCTCGAACTAACCTCGCGCGGGTCCTCACTTAAGGGGCAAACTGCCGCGTCCGGGCATCAGGACGACGAGCGGCTGTTAGGTCGATGACGAGCGAGGCGTGACGGAGATCATCGTCGATAAAACCGAGAACCGGCCTACTACGGACGCCCGCGATGCCTACCTACATTGTCCTTGACCCTCCGGGTCAACATCGCTAGGGTCCCGCGTCTTTCCAGCAACGTTTGAACCACGTCCGATCCGGGAACATTCCCAGCGGCAACCGACAAGAGGAGTCTACTAAAGATGAAGAAGCTAGCCTTGGGAGCCCTGATCGCGGCGTTTGCAGCATGCGGCGGCGGCAGCGCCACCCCCAAAGACACCGGCGGCGGCGATGACACCGGCAGCGGTGCGATCGACGCCCCCCCGGCGTGCAGCGTGTTCGCCGATGCCGGCGCGCAGGGTTGCGCGACCGGCGAGAAGTGCACGTGGATTATCGACGACGCGACAGCCGACACCGGTCACCTCGGGTGCGCAACCGCGGGCGGGGCCGCCATCGGGGCTAAGTGCACGTTCAGCAACGCTGATCACAGCGGCTTCGACAGCTGCGCGACCGGCGGCTTCTGCATCGGCGGTATCTGCGAGCAGATTTGCGACAACACCGGCACCGCCAAGACCTGCGACTCGGCCCACTCGTGCGGCACGTACGAAGGCGTCTTTGGTCCCCCGGGCGGCACCGACATCGCGGGCGTCTGCGATCCGACGTGTGATCCGCTGACGCAGAGCGCGGGCTCTGCGATCGCGTGCGGCGGCGCGCTCGCTTGCGAAGGCTCCGGATCGGGTTGCGGCTCGAACGGCCCGAGCCTCGGCTGCTACGCCTCGTTCGGGCAGGGCACTGGCACCTGCGCGAACACGCCGGAGTCGCGCGGTACCGCGGCGACGCTCGATGACAAGCCGTGCACCCACGCGGGTGGCTGCGCGAACGCCTCTGAACAGGCCTTCCTCAACGGTTGCGGCCCGGGCTACGTCCCGTTCTTCCGCGACCAGCCGGGCAGCACGACCGTCGATTGCGACGGTCTCTGCGCGCCGAAGGACGCCGACAACGTTACTCTCGCCGAAGTCGGCGACCCGACGGCACTCGGCAAGCTCCCGCAGGATCCGGCTCCGGTCGTGGGCCACTCGACCTGCCAGGTCAACAAGAAGGCGCTGAAGGCGGCGGAGGAGTGCTCGTACTCGTGGCCGTTCCTCGTGGGCACCGATGGCACGCTGCCGGACTCGCCGTTCAATGACGGCCTCGGTATCTGCTTCGACTACGGCAAGTTCAAGTACGACCCGACGCAGAACGGCAGCGGCAGCGCGAACCCGATCCCGGAGGTTAACTGCAACCAGCTTCGTCCCGGCACGCTCGCCGAATCCGAGGCGAAGGAAGGTAGCGGCACGGTGTTCGCGAAGTGCAGCAGCTTCTCCACCGGCTCGGAAGAGGACTGCTTCGCGGTGAAGCACCAGTGCTACAGCGCGGAGCGCTCGGGCTTCGGCTCGGGCTCGGGCTCGGCGGCGTTCGCCGGCGCGCACTTCACGAAGCCGTTCTCGGGCATCGCGGCGCACTACCGCATGCCGCTCTCGATGGGCACGCTGAAGTTCCGCCGCGCGGGCGGCATTCACTAAGCATTCGCACCGGCCGGGCTCTTGGCCCGGTAACTGCTTGAAAGGGCTGGCTCGGCAACGAGCCGGCCTTTTTCTATTTTACGAGCCTGGCCGCGGCCGCGAACGTTCGTGGCCTGCCGGGCTGGATCTTTTTTTCGGGCGCACGCAACCGTAGGGGGGATCGGTCGATACGCGCGGCTCACCGAAGGAGAGGCACAAACATGAGCCACGTCGAGACCCAATCCCTCGCAGAACCAACCATGTCGGGCGTCGTCATCGCGCTCCGACCCACATCCGGAGGCGCGGAGATCCAGCTCCCCAAGACCGGTCACCGCTGGATCGTCGGCTCGGCGCTCACCTGCGACATCGTGATCGCGGACCCGTGCGTGTCGCAGATCCACTGCATCGTGGAGCGGCAGGAGGGCGGCGGCCTCGTCGTCCGCGACCACAAGTCGCGGAACGGCACGAGCGTGGACGGCAACCCGGTCGAGGGTGCGGAGCTTCGCGTCGGCTCGTACCTGACGATCGGGCGCACGACGCTGGTCGCGCTCGCTGGACTCACGCGCGGGCCGCGGCGCGCGGTCGAGCTCCTGCGCGGTCGCGACCCGGTGCTGCGAACAACGATCGATCAGGCGCTGCGCGCCGCGCCGACGGACTGCAACGTCCTGGTCGTTGGCGAGACGGGCACGGGGAAGGACCTGCTCGCGCGCGCGATCCACGAGGGCTCGCGGCGCGTCCGCGAGCCGTTCGTCGCCGTCAACTGCGGCGCGATCCCGCGCGAGCTGATCGGCTCGGAGCTGTTCGGGCACGACAAGGGCTCGTTCACCGGCGCGCACACCGATCGTGAGGGCTACTTCGTCGAGGCGCACGGCGGCACCCTGTTCCTCGACGAGATCGGGGAGCTGCCGCTCGAGCTGCAGCCGAACCTGCTGCGCGTGCTCGAGACGCGGCGCGTCCGGCGCGTCGGTGGAGCGGCCGAACGCGCCGTCGACGTGCGCATCGTCGCGGCGACGAACCGCCTCGACGGCCTCGGCACCGATGCGGCGCGGATCCGGCTCGATCTCTATCACCGCGTCGCGACGGTCGTGCTCGCGCTGCCGCCGCTGCGCGAGCGGATGGCGGATCTGCCAGACCTCGTCGAGAGCATCCTCGACGAGCTCGCGGCGGAGCACGGCACGCATCGCCTGACGGAAGACGCGTGGACCGCGCTCGGCCACTACGACTGGCCCGGCAACGTGCGCGAGCTGCGCCACGCGATCGCGCGCGCTGTCGCGCTCGGCGATACCGAGCTCGGACCGCGCGATTTTTTTCCCGAGCTCGGCGGTGGCCCGGGGCGCCACGGCATCGGCATGTCGCCGGCGCTCCCTGATCCCGACAGCCTGCCGCCGTACGAAGCCATGCTGCGCAGCGCGATGGAGCAGGCGCTGCGCACCCAGGGCTCCATCCGCGCCGCCGCCGAGCACCTCGGCATGCCGAAGTCGACCTTCGCCGACAAGGCCAAGGCCTGGGGCCTCTTTCCGCGCCGCCGTCCGCCGCGCGGCACGCCGGGCACGCGCCGCTGACGTACGCCCTGACGGTTCGTACGTTGCGCGGTGCGAAGCGCAGAGCACAGAGGAAGAAGAGGTCGGAGGAGCCCGGAGTGGAGATGGTTGGCGCTCGGGTGAGCTGGCCACAATCCCAGCCCGCTCTGACCTGTCTGATCTCCTGTTCCTCTGCGCCGGAGCGCCGAGCAGCGCATGAACCGTAGGTGGGCCCAGTCGCACAACCGAGCGCACCGGCCGCGTCGGAGCGGCCCGGGCCCCCCGGTCAGCCCTCTCGCCAGTGGAACAGAGGGTGCACACCCCAGGACATGGCATTCCTCACGGTCGGCAAAGAGAACAGCGCGGACATCCAGCTCTATTACGAGGACCGCGGCTCGGGTAAGCCGGTGCTCCTCATCCACGGGTGGCCGCTCAGCGGCGGCAGCTGGGAGCGGCAGTCCGCGATGCTCCTCGCGTCGGGCTACCGCGTCATCACGTACGATCGCCGCGGCTTCGGCCGCAGCTCCGCGCCCGGCGATGGCTACAACTACGACACGCTGGCCAGCGATACGGCCAAGGTCATCGAGACCCTCGGGCTCAGCGACGTCGCGCTCGTTGGCTTCTCCATGGGCGGCGGCGAGGTCGCTCGTTACATGGGCAAGTACGGCGGCAAGGGCGTCTCCAAGGTCGGCTTCATCAGCTCGATCGCGCCGGCGCTCCGCAAGGACGGCAACAACCCCGACGGCGTCGACCCCGCGGTCTTCGAGGGCCTCAAGCGCGGCATCGAGGCCGATCGCTACGCGTTCCTCGGCGAGTTCTTTCACATGTTCTTCAACCAGAAGATCCTCGGCGGCACGCACATCAGCACCGAGGCGATCCAGGCGTGCTGGAACGTCGCCGCCGCGTCGTCGGCCACCGCGATGCTCCAGTGCATCGACGCGTGGCTCGAGGACTTTCGCCCCGACCTCACGCAGATCAGCGTGCCGACGCTCGTGATCCACGGCGAGGCCGACCAGATCGTCCCCGCGCCCGCCTCCGGTCAGCGCATGCCCGAGCTCATCAAGCACGCGCAGCTCCACATCCTCAAGGACGCGCCGCACGGCTGCAACTGGACCCACCATGTCGAGGTCAACAAGGCGCTGCTCGGCTTCCTGCGCGGCTGACCCGCTGTCCGGCAGCCGGCCACTAACAATGGGGCCAGGCCCCTGTCAGGGGTCAGGCGGGCTTGAGGGCGGCGGCGGCCCGGCGCAGCACGTAGGAGAGGATGCCGCCGTTCGCGACGTACTCGGTCTCTTGCGGCGTGTCGACGCGCGCGATGACGGTGAAGGTCTTGTTGCCCGCGGTGACCGTCAGCTTCTTCTTGGGGGTCACGCCGCCCACGATGCCGCTGATCGAGATGACCTCGGCGCCGGTGAGGCCGAGCGAGGCCGCGTCCTGGCCCGCCTCGAACTGCAGCGGCAGGACGCCCATGCCGATGAGGTTCGACCGGTGGATGCGCTCGAAGCTCTTCGCGATCACCGCGCGGACGCCGAGCAGCAGCGTGCCCTTCGCCGCCCAGTCACGCGAGCTGCCCGTGCCGTACTGCTCGCCCGCGAGGACGACCAGCGGCACGCCATCCTCGGCGTACTTGCCGGCCGCGTCGTAGATCGCCATCTGGCCCGACTCGCCGCCGGCCTTGTCGAAGTGCTTGGTGAACCCGCCCTCGACGCCCTTCAGCATCAGGTTCTTCAGGCGGATGTTCGCGAACGTGCCGCGCATCATCACCTCGTGGTTGCCGCGCCGCGCGCCGTACTGGTTGAAGTCCATCGCCGCAACGCCGTGCGCCTCGAGGTACTTCGCCGCCGGGCCGCCCTTCGCGATGTTGCCGGCCGGCGAGATGTGGTCGGTCGTCACGGAGTCGCCCACGATCGCGAGGACGCGCGCGCCCGCCACGTCCGTCAGCGGCTTCGGCACGGGGCCGAGATCGTCGAAGAACGTCGGCTTGCGGATATACGTCGACGCCTCGTCCCACGCGAACGTCTCGCCCTCCGGCGCCTCCAGCGCGCGCCACTCGGCGTCGCCATCGAGCACGTGCGCGTACCGCTCGACGAACTGCTCGCGCTTGACGCCGACGCGCATCGCCTCGGCCACCTCGGCCGGCGACGGCCACACGTCCGCGAGGAACACCGGCTTGCCATCGGCGCCCGTGCCGAGCGGCTCGGTCACGAGGTCGATGTTCATCGTGCCGGCCAGCGCGTACGCGACGACGAGCGGCGGCGACGCAAGGTAGTTCGCGCGCACCACCGGGTTCACGCGGCCCTCGAAGTTGCGGTTGCCCGAGAGCACCGACGTCACGACGAGGTTGCCGTCCTTGACGGCCGCCGCGATCGCGTCATCCACCGGGCCGGAGTTACCGATGCACGTCGTGCAGCCATAGCCCGCGAGGTAGAAGCCGAGCGTCTCGAGCGCCTCGGTCACGCCGGCCGCCTTGAGGTAGTCCGTCACCGTCTGCGAGCCCGGCGCGAGCGAGGTCTTCACCCACGGCCGCGTCACGAGGCCGCGCGCGACTGCCTTCTGCGCGAGGAGGCCCGCCGCCATCATCACCGACGGGTTCGACGTGTTCGTGCAGCTCGTGATCGCCGCGATGACGACCGCGCCGTGCTGCAGCGGGAACGTGCCCTTGCCGGTCGTCACGTCGCGCGAGGCCGCGAACGCGCCGGGCGCCGGGTGGCCGCCCTCGTTGCTCCAGCGCTCGATCGACTCGGCGTCGACGCCGTGGCTCGGCCCGACGATCGCCGGCACCGCCCGCCGCCACGCGCGCCGCGCGTCCTTGAGCGGCACGCGATCCTGCGGCCGCGCCGGGCCCGCGATGGACGGCTCGACCGTGCCGAGATCCAGAGAGAGCGTGTCGCTGAACCGGAGCTTCTGCGCCGGGTCGTGCCACAGCATGTTCTCCTTCGCGTAGCGCTCGACGAGCTCGATCTGCTCGTCGCTGCGGCCCGTGAAGCGGAGGTACGCGAGCGTCTCGGCGTCGACGGGGAAGAAGCCCATCGTCGCGCCGTACTCCGGCGCCATGTTCGCGATCGTGGCGCGGTCGGGCAGGGCGAGCGCGCTGATGCCCGAGCCCGTGAACTCGACGAACTTGTCGACGACGCCCTTCTTGCGGAGCATCTGCGTGACGGTGAGGACGAGGTCCGTCGCCGTCGCGCCCGGCGGCAGCTTGCCCGTGAGCTCGAAGCCGACGACCTCGGGGATGAGCATCGACATCGGCTGGCCGAGGAGCACGCTCTCGGCCTCGATGCCGCCGACGCCCCAGCCGAATACGCCGAGGCCGTTGACCATCGTCGTGTGCGAGTCGGTGCCGACGAGCGAGTCAGGGAACGCCACGGTCTGGCCGTCCGCGCCGGTCTCGGTCCACACGACCTTCGCGAGGTTCTCGAGGTTCACCTGGTGGCAGATGCCCGTGCCCGGCGGCACGACGTTCATGTTCTGGAACGCCTTCTGGCCCCACTTGAGGAACAGGTAGCGCTCGCGGTTGCGCTGGTACTCGAGCTCGACGTTCTTGCCGAACGCGGTCGGCGTGCCGTACTCGTCGATCTGCACGCTGTGGTCGATCACGAGATCCGCGTGGCGGAGCGGGTTGATCGACTTGCCGGAGAGGCCGAGGGCCACGAACGCGTCGCGCATGGCGGCGAGATCGCAGACGGCGGGCACGCCGGTGAAGTCCTGCATGAGCACGCGCGCCGGGCGGAGCGCGACCTCGTGCTCCACGCGCACGGCCGGGTTCCAGCTCGCGACGGCCTCGATGTCCTTCGGGAGGACCGTCTTGCCGTCCTCGTAGCGGAGGAGGTTCTCGAGCAGGATGCGGAGCGAGTAGGGGAGCGTGGTGACGTCGCCGACCTTGGCCTTGACGAGGGCGTCGAGGCGATAGATCTCGATCTTGCGGTCGCCGACGGCGATGGTCGCCTTGCTGGAGAAGCTATTGGTGCTCATGGGATACGTCCTGGCGAGAATCTAGCAGTCACGCGCGGTGGTAGGGTGAGGTGTGCCGGTGGTTAGCGCGGCGACGGGCATCGCCGAGGTCGCGGCGGCGTTGGCCGCGGCGCCGCTCGTCGCGTTCGATCTGGAGTTCGACTCGCGGGAGACGCGCATCCCGGTCCTCTGTCTCGTCCAGGTCGCGTGGGTCACCGCCATTCCGGATACGGGCTGGGATGCGCCGGACGCGGCCCGGGTTACGACGATCTGCGTCACCCCGCCGCAGATCGCGCTCCTGGATCCGCTCGTCCCCGGCTGCGACCTCGCGCCCGTGATGGCCGCGCTCGCCGCGCACCCGCGGGTCCTCGCGCACGCGCCGCGCCAGGACCTCGGGATCATCGCCGCGCGCTACGGCGCCGCGTGCGCCGCGATGCCGGGCCTCGTGGACACGCAGCTCATGGCCGCGCTCGCCGGCCTCGGCGAGCAGCTCGGGCTCGGCGCGCTCGCCGGCGACCTCCTCGGCGTGACGCTCGACAAGGAGCAGCAGTTCACGGCGTGGCAGCAGCGCCCGCTGACGGACGCGCAGCTCGCGTACGCCGCCGCCGACGTCCGCTACTTGCCGGCGCTCTACGCGACGCTCGCGCAGCGCCTCGGGCCGCGGCTCGCGTGGGCGCGCGCGGAGACAGCGGTGATCGCGGCCGATGCGATCGCGGCGCAGACGCCGGATCTCGCGGAGGCGTGGCGCGACGTCAGCGGCCTCCGCGGGTTCGACGCGCAGGCGATGGGCGAGGTCGCCGCCCTCGCCGCGTGGCGCGTGCGCGAGTCCATCGCGCTCGACCGGCCGGTCGGGCAGGTGCTCTCCGACAAGGCGGTCGTGGAGATCGTGCGCGGCGGCGCCCGCGACGCCGAGGCGATCGGCGCGGTGCGCGGGGTGTCCACGCTCGCGAAGGCGCGGGCCGACGAGCTCGCCGTCGTGCTGGCCGGCGCCGTGCCGCTGCCGATCGGCCGGGCCCGCGCCGCCAGTCCGCGGGCGCAGCGCTGGACGGACGTCCTCCTCGCGATCGCGCAGCTCGTCGCCGAGCAAGCGGGCCTCGCCACCCGGCTCCTCGCCACGCGGGCCGACGCCGAGCGGTTCGCGCGCACGGTCGACGAGCAGGGCCTCGGCGCCGCCGCCGAGCTGCCGGCGCTCGCCACCTGGCGCCGCGAGCTCCTCGGCGTGGCGTGGGAGGGCTTCATGACGGGGCGTCTCGCCCTGGTGGGAGATGTAGGCGGGCCGGCCGGCATTTTGTTGTCACCGAAATAGCGGCTGGCTCGTACTAGCGCCGTGACGACGATGCCCCAGCCGCTGTTCACCGAGCTCGCCACCCACGCGATCGAGCTGGCCAAGCTGTTCGCGCTGTTCGTCGCCAACCCGCCGATCCCGACGGCCGGCGGCGTGTTCGCGGTGGAGCTGATGACGCCGCACGGCCCGTCCACGGGCGGCGGCGCGCAGGCGCGGCAGCACATCCGCTTCGTGCACGGCGACCTGACGATCGTGGTCGGCTCGCTCGACCAGGTCGCGGCCGTCATCGAGCTGCGCGGCTACGACCACCTCGCCGAGCTGTTCGCGCGCCGCTGGCAGCGCGATCTGCCGTTCGCCCGCGCCGCCTACGAGGCGTTCGTCCTGCGCGTCCGCGCGTTCGGCCGGAGCCAGCAATACGCGATCATCATCAAGGAGGTCGCGCCGCCGGTGGAGCCGCTCGCCTCGCCGCGGGGCCGCTGGCTCCTGCCGGTGGCGTCGGTGCTCGCGCTGATCGCCGCCGCCGTCGTCGCCGTGGCGCAGTACTGACGGCTCGGGCGCGCCAACCTGACAGCGGCGACCCGCCGTCCGCGTCGGTTCGCGGCGTTACGCGCCGGCACGCGCCGTGCTCTTGGTCGCGAGCATGAAGACGCTCCTCCTCGCCGCCTCCGTGATCTCCCTCATGACCGCGCCCGCCCTCGCGGTGGTCGCCGCACCATCCGCGCCCGCACCCGCCGCGGCCACGCCCGCCACGGCGAGCTTCTATCGCTTCGACGTCTCGATCACCGGGATCGACGAGGGCCCCAAGGCGGGCGCCGCCACTTACACGCTCGTGGCCGAGGAGGGCCAGCGCGCCGAGCTGCGCTCCGGCTGGAACATCCCGTACGCGAGCGCGACCGGCGTCACGAGCCGGCAGCAGCTCGGCCTCGGCATCGAGCTCGGGTACACGCTGCGCGGAGCGACGGTGGTCCTCGAGGGCGACGTCGAGATCCAGGGCGTCGACCCGGCGAGCCCCGCCGGTAGCCCGACCTGGCGCCGCGTGTCGGCCCGGAGCGCGGTGCCGCTCGTCGCGGGCCAGCCGACCCTGTTCGCCAGCGTGTACGACATCGCGAGCAAGCACCGCTACGAGGTGACCATCACCGCGAAGCGCGTCCTCTAGCGCGTTTGGCCGCGCGGACGAAACCGCAGACCCGGAGCCGGTGTCGCGCGTTGCACATGAGCATGCTCAGTCGCGCGAAGGCCGTGCTCCCGTTCCTGCTTGCCGCGTGCTCGTCGCCGAGCGCCCCCCTCGAGCTCGACGGGAACGTCCTCCGCGCCCAGGCCGTGCCGCTGACGGGCGCCGCGGTGGAGCGGATCACCTACCAGCAGTCGCGCGCCGCGATGGACGCGCCGTGGTCACTGACCGCGTCCGATGGCAGCGGCCTCGTGCTGGCGCGCGTCGACGCGAAGGCGGTCTTCGACGGCCCGCTCGCGTTCACCGAGCTGCACCTGTACTTCCACAACGACCAGGCGCGCACGCGCGAGGGCACGTTCCAGATCACGCTGCCGCCGGGCGCGGCCGTGTCGCGCTTCGCGATGGAGACGAACGGGCAGATGCAGGAGGCCGAGGTCGTCGACAAGATGACGGCGCGCCGGGCCTACGACGACGCGCTGCACCACCGGCAGGACCCCGCGCTCCTCGAGAAGAGCGCCGGCAACCAGTTCACGGCGAAGGTGTTCCCGATCGGGGGCAACACCGACAAGCACATCGTCATCAGCTACTCGCAGGAGCTCCCGGGCACGCCGTACGTGCTCCCGCTGCGCGGGCTCCCGACGACCGCGCGCGTCGACGTGCACCTCGACGTGCTCGGCCGCGACGGCACGAAGCAGACGCAGATCCTCACGCAGCAGAACTGGAAGCCGGACCGTGACTTCGTGTCGACGGCGCAGGCGAGCGTGGGGGCGATCGCGGCCGGCGCGCTCGTGGCCGCGCAGGTGAGCGTCGCCCCGCCGGACGAGGCCGTCGCGAACGACGTCCCCGATGCGGTGACGGTGCTCGTCGACACCAGCGCGTCGCGCGCGCTCGGCTATGGCCGGTATCTGCACGACGTGCGCACGCTGATCGCCGCGCTCGCGAAGGACCACGGCGGCGCGCTCCCGATCCACGTCATCGCGTTCGACCAGGACACGCAGGCGATCTACAGCGGCCCCGCGGACGGTTATGGCGATGCGGCCGAGCAGGCGCTCGTCACGCGCGGCGCGGCCGGCGCGTCCGACCTCGGCCAGGCGCTCGCGGCGCTCGCGGCGCACGGCACGGGCGACGACCGCGTCGTGGTCATCACGGACGGCGTGCTCACGGCCGGCCCCACGGGCGCCGAGCTGGGCGCCGCGGTCAGCGCGCTCGCGGCGACGCACGCGCGGCGGCTCGACGTGGTGCTCGCGGGCGGCATTCGCGACGACGCGGCGGCGACCGCGCTCGTCCGCGCGGGCCTACCGCACGCGGGCGCCGTGCTCGACCTCGAGGCCGACGGCGGCGTGGCCGTCGCGCACGAGCTCCTCGAGCCCGTGCAGCTCGACGTCGCGATCGACGTCCCCGGCGCGGTGTGGGTCTATCCGCGCACGCTGCCGACGGCGCGCACCGGCCAGCGCACCATGGTGTACGCGCGCATGGCGAGCCCCGCGCAGAGCCTGCAGGTCGTGATCGGCGGCAAGACGCAGCCGATGGGGACCGCGGCCGTGGAGTCCGCGCTGCTCGAGCGGGCGGTGGCGGGGGCCGAGATCACCGAGCTCGAGGGCAAGCTCGTGGCGGCGAGCGAGCCCGAGGCGGTGAAGGCGCTGCGGGCGGACATCGCGAAGCGCTCGATCGCGGCGCGCGTCGTGTCGAGCCAGACGGCGATGCTGGTCCTCGAGACCGACGACGACTACAAGCGGTACGGCATCCAGCGCAGCGCGCTGTCGAGCATCCTCGCGATGGGCCCGAATGGCGTCGAGCTGACGTCGCGCTCGTCGTGGATCGGCGCCACGCCGACGCCGGCGTCCGATCCGTGGCGGTCACGCGAGCAGGGCCCGCGGCCGGTGCCGGTCACGAAGCACTCGAAGTCGCAGCAGGAGATCTTCGACCTCGATGTGGACGTGAAGAAGGAGATGTCGAACATGGCCGACCCGCTCGCGGAGAGCGGCGGCACGGGCACGGCGATGGCGCTCGACGAAGGCCAGATGGGCAAGCGCGACGACGACCGCGCCGAGGGCCGGTACAAGATGAAGACGAACGCCGACGACGCCGAGCCGGAGGCGGACGCGCCGCGAATCGGGGACCCGCACCGCGCGGCCGCCAGCGCCGGC
>JANXOM010000377.1 GCA_025353585.1 Deltaproteobacteria bacterium | reverse complement strand
CGTTGGCGATCGGGTTCACGCGCGAGGTGGCGATCATCGGCGCGACCCTACGCACTCGCGGTCGATCCGGATAGATCAGGCGCGATCAACTTCGCGAAATCATTGACGCGCGACCCGGTGGAGAAGATCCGCACCCAAGCGGCTTGTCCAGGCTCGCCCCGAGATGGCGGTGCTGTGCATGTCCGGCTACACCGATGACGCGGCCCTCCGCCACGGCCTGACCGATACCTCGATCGCGTTTCTTCAGAAACCGCTCACGGTCGAAGGGCTAACGACCAAAGTTCGAGAGGTGCTCGAGTCGAAGGGTGTCGTGCACTCGCCCACTCCTTCGTAGCGCTCGAAGGCGCAGGTTCTAACGACCTCGCCACATCGCGCGCGATGGGCGTGCGTGCCGGCGGGGCACCGATGTCGCCGATCGCGATGTCACGTGTGAAGCGAATGGCCCACTCGGGTTAGGCGACCTGACTCCCCTTACACGCGGCTTGGACCCCCGTTCTGTGTTTGTGTTGGAATCTACGGCGCTTCCGACTTGCAGGTATCTCGTGCGTTCTGCTTGCTCGTGATCGCCTGTTCGTGACCGCTCTTTGCCTCCTCGAACCGGTCGCGCAGGATCCGGGCGAGTGGCTTGATGTCGTCATCGTTCTCCCCGCGGACCTTGTCGAGCGCCTCCGCGAAGATGTTCATGATCGCGCGTCGGTGGTCGAGGCACGTCTCGATGTTCGAGATCGACGTGCTGATGAAGTCCTTGCGCTTGTCGAGGTTGTCTTTGATTGCGGCCGTCGCGTGTTCCGAAGCGTCGATCTGCTTGTTTACCTCGTCGATCTGTGCTTAGAGGGCCGACTTCTCGCTGTCGTCGCTCGAGTGATACCTCTTATCTTCGAGGTCGTGCTTCTTCTCCTTCAGCTTCTCGTAGTCCTGCCGCTCCCTCTCCAGGCTGTCTCTCAACGCGCGGGTCGTTCCGACATCGCACTTGATCGGGCCGCGCTTTCCATCACACCACTCATGCATCACGTCGTTCTTCCCGCCGCACGTGTTGACCAGGTCCTTGTACGGGATGCTGTCGCAGCCTGGCTTCGCCGCTACCGCATCCTTGAAGTCCTGGAGCTTGTCGGCGCGAGCGCTCGCCGCCCAGAGCAACACGACCACCGCCGTCGCCACGACTCGCGTGTGCATCACAAGTGCTCCCCGTCGAGGAACTGGTCCCAGTACGTGTCGAGTGCGAGCCGCGCTGCGCTCTCATGCGGCGTCTCGGGATACCGCTTGGCGAACTGAACGAGCGTGGCCGCCACCGCCGCGCGCTGCGATTCCGTGAGTGCGTTGACCATCGCGTCGAAGCGATTCTTGCCGAGCCGACTTCCAATCTTCGGCCCCGGCTTGGTCAAGGTCAGGATCAGCATGTCGGGCACCTGCGAGAACGGCCCGCCCTCCAGAAGCTCGCGCAGGTAGGCTGGCAGCACCGCGACGAGCTGCGCCGTGCCGAGAAAGCCGATCGCGTCGGACCGGAGATCAAGGTACGCGCGGTCGAGCTCGTCCCAGCGCTTGCCGTTCAGCTGCTCCGCATACGCTTCGCCGTCGGAGTAGGTCATGCCCCACGCGGCGAACGCGCTGTCGGCGTCGATCGTCGTAGGCGGGAAGGCGTCTCGGAGCTGGTGGAGAACCCGGTCGCGATCGGTGTGCATGCGTCCTTTCGGTCGATGTCGAGGTGGGTCCGAGCACGCGCTCCGCAACCCGCGGCTGACCGGGCGCTTCTCTTCAGCGCCCCGTCGCTATCTCTAGCACGCGACGTGCAGGACCCGGTTGAACCCGGAATCGCCCACGTCGTTTTCCCCCGCCGCCAAACCATGCCGGAGCTTCGCCGAAAGCGCGGCCGTTTCCAACCAGCAAACGGCGTCCTGCTCCAGAAGAACTGGTGAGGACCCGACGCGCGGAATGGCCGGCTCTCAGCGCTTGAAGCGAGCGACGTATCCGTCGAGCCCGCCCATGCTCGTGAACGTCTGACCCAGGATTACGATCGAAGACGAGAACGACCCGGCGAAGACGAGGCTATCCGCCGTGCTCGCGATGTCGTGGGCTTCGTCCCGTCCCGGACCGCCAGCCGACATGACGGAGCTGATCGCGCCGGTGTTGCCATCGAGGTCGATGACGAATGGATCGGCGCTGCCGTTGCTCGTCAACGTCGTGCCACCGAAGTCCGCGCTTCCGAAGAAGGTGCCGGCGACGCTCACCAGCCCGTCGCTGCGCGTCGAGATGTGGAGGCCGATGTCCTCCATCGTCCCGCCCGCCCGCGTCGAGAACTGATGGCTGCCATCAGTGGCCGAGAACTTGGCGACGAATACGTCCGCGCCGCCATCCGAAACGAGCGCCGTTCCGCCGAAGGAGAGCGAGCCGGTGAAGCTACCGGTCACGATGATCGAGGTGCCGGTTGCGTCGACATCCAGCGCCTCGTCGTTCCCGGCGCCTCCCTGCGTGGTCGACCAGATGTGCGAACCATCGGAGCCCTTGTAGCGCGCGAAGTACATGTCGAGCGAGCTGGACACGCTCGTGAAGGTGCTGCCGCCCGCGTTGACGGTCCCGTTGTAGTTGCCGACGAAGATGACGTCTCCGTTCGCCATCATCGTCACGCCACAGTTGTCGTCGATACCGCCTGCGGCCTGGGCCTTGCCCCACGTGCTGGTGCCGGTACCGGCAAGCGTCACGAGCCACGCATCCGAGGATCCGCTCAGCGTGGAACCGAAGAACGATCCACTCCGCGCCGTCCCGCCGCCCGTGCTGATCCCGCCGCACACGACGATGTTGTCGCTCGCGTCCACCGCAAGATCATGCAACGACTCGGTCCCCGTCGTGCCGCCGGAGCTCGACCACTCCACGCCGCCTGTCGAGGTCAAGCGGGCGACGAACACATCCTGGTCGCCGACCGACGTGAGAGTCTTCGTTCCGAACGTGACGGAACCTGTCAACGAGTTTGAGACACCGGAGAGCATTAGTTTAGTGAATCGATCGCGGGCTGAGCATCGGCTCCTGT
>JANXOM010000373.1 GCA_025353585.1 Deltaproteobacteria bacterium | reverse complement strand
CCTCGGCGACCCCGCGAAGCCGCTCCTCCGCACGTTCGTCCGCCGCGCGGAGGCCGTCGTCCTCCAGACCGACGCGTCCCTCCACGACATCGCGCTCCGCGACGCCGGCACGCCGACCTACGCCGGGCTCCCGCTCGATCGGTACCTCTCCCTGTTCGAGATGCTGAACCCGATGA
The DNA here is from genome assembly GCA_025353585.1 of Deltaproteobacteria bacterium. Classification (GTDB taxonomy): domain Bacteria; phylum Myxococcota_A; class Polyangia; order Haliangiales; family Haliangiaceae; genus JABFXX01. Next base: position 7,213 of record JANXOM010000373.1, on the reverse strand, counting down.
CGCGCCTGTGGTCCGACGGCCGCTGGAACAAGCTCACGATCGCCCACGGCTGCTACTGGAAGCAGTGCACGTTCTGCGACGTCACCCTGGACTACATCGCGCGCTACGACCGCGCCCCCGCCGACCTCCTGGTCGACCGCATCGAGGCGCTGATCGCCGAGACGGGCCAGACCGGCTTTCACTTCGTGGACGAGGCCGCGCCGCCCGCCGGCCTGCGCGCGCTCGCCGAGCGCCTCCTCGCGCGCAAGGTCGTCATCACGTGGTGGGGCAACGTGCGCTTCGAGAAGGCGTTCACGCCCGAGCTCGCGCAGCTCCTCGCGCGCTCCGGCTGCGTCGCCATCAGCGGCGGCCTCGAGGTCGCGTCGGATCGCCTGCTCGATCTGATGAAGAAGGGCGTCACCGTCGAGCAGGTGGCGCGCGTGACCCGCGCCTTCACGGACGCCGGCGTCATGGTCCACGCCTATTTGATGTACGGCTTCCCGACCGAGACGACGCAGGACACGATCGACGCGCTCGAGCGGGTACGCCAGCTGTTCGCCGAGGGCTGCATCCAGTCCGCGTTCTGGCACCGGTTCACGGCGACCACGCACAGCCCGATCGGCCGCGCGCCCGGGCTCTACGGCATCCGCCTCCGCCCGGCGCCGGTGTCCACGTTCGCGAAGAACGATCTCGCGTTCGACGATCCGACCGGCGTCGATCACGACGCCCTCGGCGTCGGCCTCCGGTGCGCGCTCTACAACTACATGCACGGCCTCGGCCTCGACGCCGATCCGCGCAGCTGGTTCACCGGCCGACCGCCGCGCACCACGGTGCCACCGGCGCTGATCGCCGACGCGCTCGCGGCCGCGGGCTCCGCGAAGCCCTGACGGTCGCTCCGAGCGTGAGCCGTCCGTTTGGTTGCTTTTCGCAACGCCGCTCGATATGTACGATCGCAGTTGTTGGACAAGCGGGAAGCAGTTCGAGTCCCTGTCCGGGTGCACGCGCGCGTGCGCGCGCACGACGAGGTGGTCGACGGCACCGTCGAGGATATCTCGCGCAGCGGCATGCTGTTCACGGCGCCGCACCGCGCGCGCCTCGGCGACACGGCGGAGATCGAGCTCGAGCTGTCCGGCGAGCAGCTGCGAATCGTCGCCGAGGTCGTGCGGATCGTCGAGGGGCCAGGCGCCGGTCTCGGGCTGCGGTTCGTGGGGCAGACGGACCGTACGCGGCGCCCCCTCGCGAACTTCATCATGCACTGCCACGCCACGCGCTGAGCCCGGGCGCAGCGCTCGTGAGCAGGCGATTCGCCTGTCCATTCGCTGGCTTGCCCTCTTGCGTTGGCCCGCGCCGCCCGGCCATGATGCCGGCGCGGCCATCCGCGTCACCGTGCTGTCACCCGTGTCTCCGACCTCGTCCGGCCCACACGGCCGTCCTGGCAAGCCTGCCGCCCGGCGCGCTGCACGCGCACGCCGCGACGCGCTGCCCGCGGCGGACCGCGAGCTAGCGAGCGCGCAGATCGCCGCGGCCGCTGCGCTCGCGATCGCCGCGCGGATCCCCGCCGGGTCCGTCGTCGCGCTCTACGCCGCGAAGGGCAGCGAGGTCGACACCGCCGCCCTCGAGGCCGCGCTCCACGCCGCTGGCTTCACGACCGCGTATCCGCGCGTCGTCGGCGAGGCCCGCGTGCTCGCGCTCCACGTCGCGCGCCTCGCCGACCTCGCCATCGCCGGCCACCTCGGCCTGCGCGAGCCCGGCGCCGCCACGCCCGAGATCGCCTCCGCCGCCGTCGCCGCGTTCTGCATTCCCGGCCTGGCGTTCGACCGCACCGGCGGGCGCATCGGCTGGGGGCTCGGCCATTACGACGCGACCCTCGCCGCCGCGCCGGGTGCCTTGCGGATCGGCCTCGCGTTCGACGCGCAGCTGGTGGCCGCCGTCCCGCGCGAGCCGCACGACATCTTGCTCCACGCGCTGGTGACCGAGTCCGGCTTGCACGAGGTTGGCGCATAAATGGACGCGGTCCTGATCCTCGTTGCGGTGGTGGTCGGGCTCGGCGGCGGCGTCTTCCTCGGGAAGTCGCTCGGGCGCGGCAAGAGCGATGGCGGCGATCGCCGCGCGGCCGAGGAAGAAGCGGCGAAGATCCGCGCCGCCGCGACCGCGGAGATCGAAGAGATCAAGCGGGCCGCGGAGCTCGAGGGCAAGGAGGCCGCGCGCAAGCACAAGGCCGACCTCGACGAGGAGCTCCGCACCCGTCGCGCCGAGCTGCAGAAGCGCGAAGAGGGCCTCGCCGGGCGCGAGCGTGACGTCGAGAAGACCCGGCGCGAAGCGGAGCGCCGCGCGGCCGAGATCGACAAGAAGGACAAGGCCGTCAGCGGCAAGGTCGTCCAGGCCGACGCGGCCGTCGCGAAGGCGGAGGCGGCGCAGGCCGAGGCGCGCACGAAGCTCGAGGCGATCGCCGGCCTGTCGGAGGAGGAGGCGCGCAAGCGGCTCGAGGACGAGGTCCGCGCGCAGGCGCTGGCGTCCGCGGCGGTCGAGATCAAGAAGATCGAGGACGAGGCGCACCGCGAGGCTACGGGCCGCGCGAAGACGATCGTCGCCACGGCGATCCAGCGGTTCGCGAGCGAGTTCGTGCACGAGCGGACGGTCGCGACCATCCCGCTGCCCTCCGATGACCTGAAGGGCCGCCTGATCGGCCGCGAGGGTCGCAACGTGCGCGCGCTCGAGGCCGCGACCGGGATCGACCTCATCATCGACGACACCGCTGACTCCATCACGATCAGCTGCTTCAACCCGGTGCGCCGCGAGATCGCGCGCCTGGCGATCTCGGCGCTCGTCGCCGACGGGCGGATCCACCCGACGCGCATCGAGGAGGTCGTCCGCAAGGCCGAGAAGGAGGTCGACAAGGTCAGCAAGGAGGCCGGCGAGCAGGCCGTGTTCGACCTCGGGCTGCACCGCGTCCACCCCGAGCTCGTCCGCTACCTCGGCCGCCTCAAATTCCGGCAGTCGTACGCGCAGAACGTGCTGCTGCACTCGGTGGAGGTGGGCTACCTCGCGGGGCTCATCGCGGCCGAGCTCGGGGCGAACGTGAAGCTCGCTCGCCGCGCCGGGTTGCTCCACGACATCGGCAAGGCCGTCGACCACGAGCACGAGGGCCCGCACAGCCAGGTCGGCGCCGAGCTGGCCCGCAAGCACGGCGAATCGCCCAAGGTCTGCCAGGCGATCGCCTCGCACCACGGCGACGACGGCACCGGGACGCGGCCGCTCGCGCTCCTCGATCACATCGTGGCCGCGGCGAACTCGCTGTCGGCGGCCCGCCCGGGCGCCCGGCGCGAGCAGCTGGCCTCGTACATCAAGCGCCTCGACGACCTGGAGGCGATCTGCAAGCGCTTCACGGGCGTCGAGCGGGCGTATGCGCTGATGGCGGGCCGCGAGATCCGCGTGATGGTCATGAACGACCAGATCGACGACGCGCAGGCGATCGTGATGTCGAAGGAGATCGCGCGGGCGATCGAGACCGAGGCGACGTATCCAGGGCAGGTCCGCGTGGTGGTCGTGCGCGAGACGCGCGCTTCCGATTACGCCCGGTAGCCCGCGGGATCGGCTCGGGTTACGGTCTCGCGCATGACCGCCGAGACCGGGATGTCACTTGTCGACGAGCTGGAGGCGCGAGGGCTGCTCGCGACCACGACGGACCGCGCGGGGCTGAGCGCCCTGCTCGCGAAGGAGCCGATCGCGCTCTACGCGGGATACGACCCGACGTCGGCGAGCCTCCACGTCGGCAACCTGGTGCCGACGATCTTGCTCAAGCGGTTCCAGCTCGCCGGGCACCGGCCGATCGTGGTGGTCGGCGGGGCCACGGGCATGATCGGCGACCCGTCCGGCAAGAGCGACGAGCGCAACTTGCTCGACGACACGACGCTCCAGGCGAACCTCGCCGGGATCCGCGGGCAGCTCTCGCGCCTCCTCGACTTCGAGGACGCCGGGACGGGCGCCCTCATGACGAACAACGCCGACTGGACGCGGGGGATCTCGTTCCTCGAGTTCCTGCGGGACGTCGGCAAGCACCTGACGGTCAACTACATGACGGCCAAGGACTCGGTGAAGAGCCGCCTCGAGGCCGAGAGCGGGATCTCGTACACCGAGTTCTCGTACATGCTGCTGCAGGCGTATGACTTCGTGCACCTGTCGCGGGCGCACGCATGCCGGCTCCAGGTCGGCGGGAGCGACCAGTACGGGAACATCACGGCCGGCTGCGAGCTATCGCGGAAGATGGGGGGCCAGCAGCTGTTCGGGCTGGTGGCGCCGCTGCTGCTCGATTCGAACGGCGACAAGATGGGCAAGACGTCCACCGGCGAGCGGATCTGGCTCGATCCGGCGAAGACCGGCGCGTACGCGTTCTACCAGTACTGGTTGAACCGCTCGGACGAGGAGGTCCCGCGGCTGTTGCGGATGTTCTCGTTGCGCCCGCTGGGCGAGATCGCGGATGTACTGGCGGCCCACGACGCCGATCGCGGCAAGCGGGCGGCAAATCGCGAGCTCGCCCGCGACCTGACGGCCTGGGTCCACGGCGCCGGGGCCATCCCTCGGGTGGAGTCGGCCTCACGGGTAATGTTCGGCGGCGAGCTGGCGGGCCTGACCGACGCGGACCTCGGCGAGCTGGTCGGAACGGTCCCCACGGTCGACATCGCGCGCTCCGAGCTCGAGGCCGGGATCGCCATGGCAGACCTGCTCGCGCGCACGGTCTGCGAGAGCAAGGGCGCAGCCCGTCGGATGCTGCAGCAGGGCGGCGCCTATCTGAACAACGTCAAGGTCACGGAGGTCGAGCGCAAGGTCGGCCTCGGGGACCTGCTGACCGAGACGATGCTGGTGGTCCGGGGCGGCAAGAAGGACTACCGGCTGGTGAAGGTCGGCGCTGGCTCCTGACGGTTTGCGTTGCCGGTTCGCGCGTTGCCTACCGCGGGCCGCAAGCCGCAACCTAACAGGAGCCCAGAGGAGCCGAGAGCGAGAAGGGGCGCCGGGATGGCCCGCCTGGCACCAGACTGGCACCGCAGGACCGGCCTCAGCCACGCGGCCCCCATCGGTAGCTGGGCTCCTCTCACCTCGGCTTGGTCTTCGCCCCTGCGCCCCGCAACGACCGCACGGGCAGAGCGTGCACAGCCAAGCGGCAAACAGCCCGCTCGGGTGAGGCGGCCAGGCCGGACGCCGGGTGACGCCCTCGACCGAACCGATTCGCGCGCCGCCGGTTCGGGCGGTGCTTACCGCCAAGCCGCGAAGTGAGAGGAGGTCAGAGGAGCCGAGACGGAGTTGGGTTGCCTCGGATGGGCCGCTCGGCACGCCAACCCGGCACCGGTGACGGGCTTCGGGCATCCCTTCCAGTCTTGACTCACTGGCCTGGCCGTCCCCTGCGGCTTTTGCTGAGTGCGCCGCCAGTTCGGGCAGTGCTTACCGCCAAGCCGCGAAGTGAGAGGAGGCCTGCGGCGCCGAGACGGAGAGGGGTTGCCTTGGCTGGGCCGCTCGGCGCGCCAACCCGGCACCGATGACTGGCTTCAGACGGGCATCCATTCCAGTTTTGACTCACTGGCCTGGTCGTCCGCTGCGGCTTTTGCTGAGTGCGGCGCCGGTTCGGGCGGTGAATACCGGAAAGCCACGAAGTGCGAGGAGGCCAGCGGCGCCGAGACGGAGAGGGGTTGCCTTGGCTCGGCCGCTCGGCACGCCAACCCGGCGCCGGTGACTGGCTTCAGACGGGCATCCACTCCAGTTTTGACTCACTGGCCTGGTCGTCCGCTGCGGCTTTTGCTGAGCGATCGACCGAACACGTTGCGCGCCGCCAGTTCGGGCGGTGCGGCGGAAAGCCGGGAAGTGAAACGGCCAAGCAGCCCACTCGGAGCGGGCTGCTGGGGGTTGCCGCGGCGACGGAATCGACCGAACCGTGTCTGCGCAGCTCGGCGCCGAGCCGGCTCCGCGGACTGGCTGCTAGCGATGCGCCACCCCCTGTCCGCTCCGCTCCGGGCTCGATCGGCCTCGCCGTCTCTGCGGCCGTGCGGTATGCAGCGCATGTACCGTGCGAGCCTTGAAGGCTGTCGCGGCGCCGCGCTGGACCGCGACCGTCGCTGGGCAGGGCGGCACGGCGAGCCGGCTCCGCGGACTGGCTGCTAGCGATGCGCCACCCCCTGTCCGCTTCCGCTCCAGGCTCGGTCGGCCTCGCCGTCCTCTGCGGCCGTGCGGTACGCAGCGCATGTACCAGCAGGACCCTGAGGGTCGATCGGCCTCGCCGTCCTCTGCGGCCGCGCGGTACGCAGCGCATGTACCAGCAGGACCCTGAATCGGCTGCCGCGGCGCCGCGATCGACCGCGCCCGGCGCTGGCCAGCGCGGCACGCCGAGCCGGCACCGCGGGACTGGCGGCAGCGACGCGCCGCCCCCGTGCCCCACTGAGCTCCTCCGGCCGCGTCAGCCCCTTGCGGCTGTGCGGCGAGCACCGCGCCGACCGTCGGCGTGCCGAAACGACAAACCGCCCGCTCGGGGGAGAGCGGGCGGCTCGGGGTCGGCACGGCACGGCGCCGCGCTCGACCGAAAAAGATGAGGGCCCGTTCTTGCGAACGGGCCCTCAAAACCCCGGCAGCGTCCTACTCTCCCACAGGCTCGCGCCTGCAGTACCATCGGCCCTGGAGAGCTTAACTTCCGTGTTCGGGATGGGAACGGGTGTGACCTCTCCGGTGTAGCCACCAGGAAAAAACAAATCGAAGTGCGAAGCATGGCGAGTTCGTTGGCTCGCGGTGGTCAGTAAATCTCTCGTGCTCTTGCAAAGTCCTGACACAATCAGTGCCTTGAATCGAAACTTCCCTACGGTAACTGTGCCACGTCAATGGCCTAGACCATTTCCCGGCGCGCCTCGAACGCAGATGAATGGGTCATCTGCAAGGTGCCGGGATTCCATGCTTCCGCATGAAACCCTAAAATATAGGTGGTCAAGCCGCCCGACCGATTAGTACGCGTTAGCTCCATACATTGCTGTACTTCCACACCGCGCCTATCAACCATGTAGTCTACATGGGGTCTTCTGGTGCCTTGACGGCATTTGGGACGCCTAATCTCGAGGGGGGCTTCCCGCTTAGATGCTTTCAGCGGTTATCCCTTCCGAACATAGCTACCCGGCGATGCGGCTGGCGCCACAACCGGAACACCATCGGTTCGTCCAACTCGGTCCTCTCGTACTAAAGTCAGCTCCTCTCAAGCGTCCTG
>JANXOM010000352.1 GCA_025353585.1 Deltaproteobacteria bacterium | reverse complement strand
CACCGCGCGCCGACCGCGGTCGCGCGCTGACAGTGGGTGCGATCGCACGCCATAGATCGCCGCCGCGCGCCGCTCGTTTCCACCGCAATGACTCGGCGTTGGCTCATCCTCATCTCTCTCCTCGGCCACCTCACGCTCGCGTTCGGCCTGTTCGTCGCCGGCGTCTGGCACATCGAACAGATGCCCGCCGGCAAGCACGTCACGGCCGCGCTCGCCACGATGTCGCCGCCCGCCGCCTCCGGAGGCGCGCCGCTCGCCGCGCGCAAGGTCGATGTCGTGAAGAAGCCGGTGCGCGAGCTCGTGCAGCCGACCGTCAAGCCCGACCTCGCACCAACCCCGGCCGTCCCGACCACCACGAGCCTCGAACCGGGTGAGGGCAGCGGCAGCGGCGCGGGGAGCGGGAGCGGCGACGATCCGACGGGGACCGGCGGTTGCACGAGCCCGCCCTGCGGCGTCGGTGAGCCCGTGGCCGCGGTGGCCGCGCTCCCGCCCCCGAAGCCGCCCGCGCCGCCGAAGCCGACGTTCGTGCCGCCGGTCATCCTCGAGGGCCTGCGCATCTCGGGCGAGACGCAGATCCACCCGCCCGAGGGCGTGGCGAACCAGATCCTCCGCGACAACCGCACCCGCGTCACCGGCGGCTTTCGCGTCTGCCTGAGCGCGGGCGGCGAGGTCGCGTCCGTGACGATGGCGTTGTCGACGAAGTACCCGGCGTACGACTCCCTCCTCGCCGACACGATCCGCACCTGGCGCTACAAGCCGTACCTCGTGGACAACCGCCCCACCGCCGTCTGCGGCAACGTGACGTTCATCTTCGCCATGCACTGAGCCCGCGGGGGCGACTTGCGATAGATTGCCCGCGAGTGGCTGACGCGGCGATCGAAGTACGCGACCTGCGCAAGACCTACCGGACGCCGTTCCGGCGCCGGCGCGTCGAGGCCTTGCGCGGCGTCACGTTCCGCGTCGAGGTCGGTCACATCTTTGGCTTCGTCGGCCCGAACGGCGCCGGCAAGACCACCACCATCCGCACGCTGATGGGCCTCATCCGGCCGAGCGGGGGCTCCGCGCGCATCCTCGGCCACGACATCCCGAGCCGCCAGGCGCGCGCTCGCCTCGGCTTCCTCCCCGAGTCGCCGTACTTCTACGACTACCTGACGATCGGCGAGCTCCTCGACCTGGCCGGCCGGCTGTTCAACCTGCCTGGGCCGCTGCGCAAGAAGCGAGCGGAGGAGCTGATCGAGCGCGTCGGCCTCGGACGCGCGCGCACGCAGAGCCTCAAGAAGTTCAGCAAGGGCATGCTGCAGCGCGCCGGCCTGGCGCAGGCGCTGATGAACGACCCCGAGCTGGTCGTGCTCGACGAGCCGATGAGCGGCCTCGATCCGATCGGGCGCAAGGAGGTCCGCGACCTCATCCTCGAGCTGCGCGAGCGCGGCAAGACGGTGTTCTTCTCGACGCACATCCTCTCCGACGTCGAGGCGGTGGCGGACCAGGTCGCGATCGTCGCCCGCGGGCAGCTGCAAGCGCAGGGCACGCCCGCCGAGCTCGTCGGGCGCGTGCTGCGCGGCGTCGACGTGCTCGTCCGGATCGCGGACAGTGTCGCGACCGACGAGCTGACGGACGGCGCCACCCGCGTGCGCCGCGTCGGGAGCGAGCTGAGCCTGACGCTCGCCGCTGACGTCGATGTCGACGCCTGGCTCGCCCGGGCGCACGGCGCCGGCGCGAAGGTCGTGTCGGTGTCGCCACGGCACGACACGCTCGAGGATCTGTTCCTGCGCGAGACGGCCGCGGCCGACGCCTCCGTCGCGGCGACGGAGGGGCGCACGTGACCGACGCGCTCGGCCGGATCTGGGCGATCGCGCTCAACACGTTCCGCGAGGCGGCGCGCATCCGCGTGCTGTACGGGCTCGTCGTGCTTGTCGTCGGCGCGAACCTCATGGCCGTCGTGCTCGGCGAGATGTCCGTGCGCGAGGAGGCGCGCGTCGCCCAGGACATCGGCGTGGCCGCGACGTCCTTGTTCGGCTCGCTGACCGCGATCTTCCTCGGCGTGTTCCTCCTCTACACCGAGATCCAGCGGCGCACGATTCACGCGATCGTCAGCAAGCCGATCGAGCGGTGGGAGTTCGTCGTCGGGAAGTACCTCGGCATGGCGATGGTGCCGACGGCGCTCGTCGGCATGTTCGCGCTCGCGATGGTCGTCACGCTGACGTGGCGCGGCGCCCCCGTGACGCCCGCGATCGCCAAGGCGTTGATGCTCGCGTGGTTCGAGGTGCTCACGGTCGCGGCGATCGCGATCTTCTTCTCGTCGTTCAGCTCGCCGTTTTTGTCCGGCATCTTCGCGCTCGCGATGTGGGTCATCGGCCGGCTGACGCCGGACATCGAGGCCGCGACGCAGACCGCCGCGCCCGCGATCAAGTGGACGGCGAAGATCGCGCTCGAGATCGTGCCGGACCTGCACCTGTTCGCCGTGTCGGGCGGCCAGGTCGACGGCGCGCAGGTGACGGTGCACGACGGGTTCGTGTCGTGGAGCTACGTCGGGCTCGCGAGCGCGCACGCCGCCGGCTGGATCGCGGCGCTGCTCGCCATCGCGTGCGTGCTGTTCCGCCGCCGGGACTTCGTATGAGCGCCCGCCGCTCGCGCCGCTGGCTGGTCGTCCTCGCGCTCGTGACGGCCGCCGTCGGCGCGCTCGTGGCGCGCGTGTCGCTCGCGGGCCGCGGCGCGCTCGCCGACGGGGATGCGGCGTTCGAGCGCGGCGAGATCGCCGAGGCGACCGACGCGTGGGAGGCCGCCGCCCGCTGGTACCTGCCCGGCGCGCCGCACGTCGACGACGCGTACGACCGCCTCGCCGCCCTCGCCGTCCGCTCCGAGAAGGCCACGAACACGCCGCGCGCCCTCGCCGCGTGGCGGGCGATCCGCAGCGCCTCGCTCGCGACCCGCGGCGCCTGGACGCCGCACCCCGCGGACCGCGCCGCCGCCGACGCCGCCATCGCGCGGCTCCAGGCCGGCGATCCGGACGGCAGCCCCGAGGCGGGCTCCGACGCCGCCGCGCGCCAGGCGTGGTTCGCGACGCAGCTCGCGCGCGATCGCCGCCCGGGAGGCGGGGCCGCCCTCCTCGCGATCGTCGGCATCCTCGCGTGGCTCGGCGGGCTCGTCGCTCTCGCGCGCGGAGGCCTCGACGCGGCCGGGCGCGTCGTCCGACGCCGGGCCACCCTCGCGAGCGGGATCACGCTCGCCGGCCTCGTGTGCTGGGCGATCGGCCTGTACGCGACCTAGGGGCCGAGCTAGCTTCGCGGCCCATATGGCGAAGAACCTGGGGGGCGCGATCATCGACCTGCTCGAGTCCGAGCGCGTCGAGCTGCGCACCGCGGCGGCGACAGTGCTCGCGGCGGTCGGCAAGGGGGACAAGGCGGTCGAGGAGGCGCTGACGTCGCGGCTCGCGGACGCCGACGCCGTGGTCCGCGGGATCGCGCTCGCGGCCGTCGCCGAGATGGGCGTGGCGGGCATCTCGGCCAAGCTCGTGCCGCTCGTCCGCGGGGATGACGAGGCGCTCGCGGAGCGGGCGGCGGCGCTGCTCGCCCAGCAGGGCGCGGCCGCCGAGGCGACGCTGCGCAAGGAGGTCGCGAGCGGCGAGATCGCGGCGCGCCGCGTGATGGCGCAGCTGCTGCTCCGGCGCGGCTCGACGCCAGCCGTCGAGGCCGTGCTCGACCAGCTCGCGGACGCCGAGTTCGGCGAGCAGGCGCTGCAGCTCGTGCGCGCCGACCTCGACAAGCCGGACGCGGCCGACAAGCTCGTCGGCATCGTGGAGAAATCGGCGAGCGCGCGGGCCAGCGAGGCCGGCAAGGCGCTGGCGAAGACCTGGGCGAAGGCGCAGGCGGCGGCGGCGCCCGAGAAGGCGGCGAGGGGCGCGAAGGCGAAGGGCAAGCCGGGGGCGGCGGCGCCGGTCGCCGGCGACCCGATGCGCGATCCAGACGTCGCGCGCGGCACGGCGGAGCTCGGCGCGCTGTTGCGCCTGATCGGCTACCTCGCGAAGCCGTCGACGCAGGCGATGCTGCTCGGCTACACCGAGGACGATCAGCCGCGGCCGATCCGGCTCGCCGCGATCGCGGGCCTGCGCCGCATCGTCGCCTCGTCGGAGGCGAAGGGCACCGAGAAGGTGGTGGAGGCGCTCATCGAGCTCGCGGACGGCACCGATCCCGCCGTCGCCCAGGCCGCGGTCGACACGCTGCGCGGCGCACGAATCCCGGACAGCCTCGCGAAGCCGTTCGCGGGCCTCGCGAAGTCGAAGAACGCGATGGCGCAGAAGCTCGCGATGGAGCGCATGCCGGCCGGCGGCGGCGCGTCGGCGATCAAGGCGCTCGTCGAAGCGCTCGGCGGCGAGGACCCGTCGGCGCGCGACGCGGCCTCGCGAGGGCTCGCGAAGGCGCCCGAGGCGGTGCTGCCCGTCACGCGGGCGCTGCTGGCGACGAAAGAGGAGCAGGTGGCGCGGCGGTACGCGGGCGTCCTGCGCTCGCACCGCGGCAACGTCTCGACCACGGCGATCGACGAGCTCGTGGCGCGCGTGCGCGAGCATGTCGACCTCCATTTCAAGGGCAAGGCGACGGCGGATCAGATCGTGCTCGAGCGCGTGCTCGCCGAGCTCGTCGCGGATCTCGCGCCGAGCAAGCACGTCGAGCTGCTGTTCGACCGCGCGAAGCGGCTGCGCAAGCAGGGCAAGGCCGTCGAGGCGTTCGGCTCGCTCAAGCCGCTGCTGCGGTCGCACGCCGATCTGGACGCGGCCGTCGACGACGACCAGCGCTTCTTCCTCGCCCTCCTGGGGCTCGAGGCGGCGGGCGAGGGGTTGATCCGCACGACGAACACGAGCGATCCCGTGTTCGCGCAATTCTCGCGGCTCGCGGCGAGCGGGTACCCGGTGGCGAAGCAGCTCGCGCGCGAGAAGGACATCAGCGACGAGGCGCTGTACGCGCTCGGGTTCCGGCTGATCGAGTCACGCGATGGGAGCAACGAGGAGCTCGGCGCGGAGCTGCTGCAGGGGATCATCGACGAGCGCCCACGGAGCAAGCTCGCGAAGGCAGCGAAGAACAAGCTCAAGCTCACGGGGCACAGCGATGACGAGTAGGCCCCCATCTGCCCGGACGGCAGCGGCGACAGCGACCGCGACCGTCTTTGCCGTCGTCGCGGCATGCGCGTCGCCTCGCGCGGCGAGCCCCGATGCGCCGGTCCCCGTGGACGCCGCGGCGGCGCACGACGCGCTGGTCGACGCCGACGGCCCTGCCCCGGTCACCTCGGCGCAGCGCGAGCACTGCGGCAACGGCGTCGATGACGACGGCGACGGCCTCGTCGACGAGGACTGCGCGCCGAGCCTGTTCGCCGGCGTCTACGCGCCCGAGGTCGCCGGGGATCCCGCCCTCGCCGCCCTCGAAGGCGCCGCTGGCAACCGCCCGCTGTCCGTCCTGCAGACGTATCACTCGACGAGCGCGGCCGGCGTCGCCCGCATCGCGCCCGATCTCGCCGCGGTCTTCGCGCGTGGCCAGGTCGCGCACCTGAACGTCGAGCCCGCCGGCTACACGCGCGCGCAGTACGCCGCGCCGACCGCCGCGCCGCTCGCCGGCGACCTGGCCGCCACCGGCGAGGCCATCGCGTCTGCCCTCGCCGCCGCGCCCGCCGGCCGCGTGCTCCTGACGTTTGGCGCCGAGATGAACGGCAACTGGACGGACTGGGGCTGCCTCCCCGCTTCGCAGTACATCGCGCTCTATCGCGCGGCCCACGCCGCGGTCACGACCGCGCTCGCCGCGCACCAGATCGACGCGCGCCGCGTGCGCTGGGCGTACGGCCCGAACGCCACGTCGTCGGCGAGCTGCGGCTCGGCCGCCGCCTACTTCCCCGGCGTGGACGCCGTCGACCTCCTCGGCATGAGCGCGTATCGCGCCGGCAGCGCGAGCGTCGCCGATGCCGTGACCACGCCGATGACCGCGCTGTTCGACGCGCTCGCCTGGCCCGCCGCGTGGCGCCGCGAGCGCTTCGTCGTGCTCCAGACCGGCAGCCGCGACGTCAGCGGCGACACCGACCGCGGCGCGTGGGCGAGCACGCTGTTCGCGGCGGGCGCGGCCGATCCGCGCATCGCCGGCATCATCTGGTTCGACGCCGCCGACTGGGCCATCCCGACGAACGGCGCCGGCTGGACCGGGCTGACGACGGGCATCGCCTCCGCGCCGCGCGCCGACCACGGCCTCGACGCGGTGTTCGCGCCGCGGTTCTGGGACGTCGCCTATAGCGATCCGGCGTTCCAGGAGATCGACGCGCTCGCCGCCGCGGGGATCACGAGCGGCTGCGCCAGCTCGCCGGCGCGCTTCTGCCCCGACGAGCCGCTGACGCGGAGCGACGCGATGGCCCTGCTCGCCCGCGCGTTCCCGACCGGCGCACCGGCGCTGCCCGATGGCGCGACCGTCCGCGAATCGGACCTCGCGGCCGCGATCGCCGCGCTGGGCGGCGCGGCCTTGCCCGGCACGACCGACGCGACGGCCACGCGGGCGCGAGCGGCGGTGCTGCTGGCGCGCGGCGCGGGCTTGTAGCGGCGCCCGAGGCGCGAGCGCGAGCGCGACGCTTACCGCAGAGGCGCGGAGCACGCAGAGAGTGAGGAGCAGACCGAGAGGGTCTGATATCCGAGCGCGACGTCGGCACCCGTTGCCGTCCCCGGAGCTCGGCGCGCCAACCCATCCGGATCTGCTCCTCACTCTCTGTGGGCTTCGCGACTCTGCGGGAAGCGTCGCGCCCGCGCTCGCACCCGTTCCGGCTCAGGCGGCGACGGTCGCCGTGGTCGAGCCGTGGCGCGGCGCCGTCTGCGCCTTCAGCATCGGCGCGAACGCGTCGCGATAGAACCACGCCGACGCGACCTCGAGGGCGATCAGCACGAGCGGCACCGGCAGGCCGGACGGCTCGAGCGAGATGTGGAAGACCGTGATGCCGACGAGGATCGGGGCGAGGAGCGTCAGCGCGAGCGGCACGAAGCGGTTCGTGACGAGGAGCAGGCCCGCGGCGATCTCGATCACCTTGACCACGCCCATGTACTTGGCGCCGATGAACGGGACCATGAACGCGATCGCCGCGGCGGGCGGCGTGGGCTCCGGTATGAACCCGAGGAAGTAGTTGAGCCCGAAGATGACGAACGCCAGGCCGAGCAGCGTGCGGAGGATGGTGGAGATACGAGGCATGGCGGCACTGTGGGACCGTTGTCGCCACGGCACTAGTCCATCGATTTACAACACGCTATTGTCCCAGGAGCACGAATGAGGCCGTCATGGACCTGAACCGCGCCAGCACGTTCGTCCGCGTCGTCGAGAGCGGCGGCTTCACCCGCGCCGCCGAGGCCCTGGGCCTCCCACCGTCGTCGGTGAGCCGTAGCGTCTCCCGCCTCGAGGAGGAGCTCGGGGTCACCCTGCTCGAGCGCACGACGCGCAAGGTCGCCCTCACGGATGCGGGCCGCGCCTACTTCGAGCGCGCCCGGGACGCCCTCGCCGGCCTCGAGGAGGCGACCGCCCTCGCCCTCGATTCGGCCCGCGAGGTCCACGGGCTGATCCGCGTGGCGGCCCCGCTCGACTTTGCCGCGAAGGTCGGCGGGCTGTTCGCCCGGTTCGGCGTCCTCTACCCGCGCGTCCGCATCGAGCTCGCCTTCACGACGAACGGCGGCGAGCTCGTCGGCGACGTCGTCGACCTCGCCATCACGCTCGGCAAGCTCTCCGACTCGGCGCTGGTCGCGCGCCGGCTCGGCGACTCCATCGGACAGCTCTACGCCGCGCCCGCGTACCTCGCGATGCACGGCACGCCGGTCACGCTCGCCGACCTGGCCGAGCACGAGGGCGTGGTGACCCGTGCCGTCGCGGGCGAGGCGCGCTGGGAGCTCACCGGCCCGGCCGGCGAGGAGCAGGCCGACATTCGCGGCCGCCTCGTCGGCGATCACGGCCAGATCATCCTCGACGCGACCATCGCGGGCCTCGGCATCGCGCTCCTGCCGACGTTCCTCGCGGAGCCTCTCGTGACGACGGGCGCGCTGGCGCGCGTGCTGCCGCGCTACTCGAACGTGACCCAGCTGCACGTGCTGACGCACGCCTCGCGGCACCTGCCGCGCCGGGTGGCGCTGTTCCGCGACTTTCTGGCGGACGCGCTCTCGATCAGCTGCAAGGAGCACGGCGCCTTGCGGTGAGCCGCGACGCCGGCGCGCGCCGCCACGCGGACGGTGGCGCGGACGCCGGCCGCCGTGGTCAGGAGCCTGATGTGCGACTCGAGTATCGCGCTCCGGTCGCGTGAGCCAGCGAGCCGCGGATCCATGCCTCGACCTCCCATGGCCACCGGAGGCGGACGACGACGAGCTCCGGACGCGCGACCTCGAGCTCGTGCACGCGCTGGCCCGTCGTGCTGTGAAAGCGCCATGCCCAGCGGACGACGTGGTCGCGATCGGTGAAGACGGTCGCGAGGGGCGGCTCGACGTTTTCGTTCCACAGCACCTCGCGCCGGAACCTCCGGCGCAGCGTGCGCCGCACGAGGCGACCGAGCGTCAGGGCAAACGGAAGGTCGAGCCAGACGAGCAGGTCCGCGCGCGCGCCGAGCAGTGGTCGCGCTGCCTTGCACTGCCACTCGCTCACCCAGCGCGGCTGTGCCGCCAGCGCGTGCACCTCCTCGATAAAGGTTTCGCGCGGCGTCCAGGTCGGCCCCCAGTGCACTCCATCGAGCTCGCGATACGGCACGTCGAGCAGGGTCGCGAGTCTGGCGCACAGCGTCGATTTTCCCGGCCCGGACGTCCCGGTGACGAGCACCCGGTGGGGGCGCCCGGGCAACGCATCGCGAGGGCCCAGCAACGTGCGATCCCCGCGGCCTAGTGGACGAGCTTGTAGCCGAGCCCGTAGACCGTGAGGATGTGCCGGGGGTTCTTCTGGTCTTCCTCGAGCTTGCGCCGCAGCTTCACGATGAAGTTGTCGACCGTCCGGCTCGTCGGGGACGGCTGGATTCCCCAGACCTTCTCGAGCAGCTCGTCGCGCGAGACCGTCTCTTCCTTGCGCTCGCGCAGGAGCTTCAGGACCTCGAGCTCGTAGAACGTGAGCCGCTTGCTCGTGCGGCCCTTCGCCATCGTGTGCTTGCGCGCGTTGATGGTCCACTCGCCGATCGCGAAGGTCTCGTCCGCCGTCGACGCCATGCGCACCTGCCGGCGGAAGATGGCGTTGATGCGCGCGATCAGCTCGGCCACCGAGAACGGCTTGGTCACGTAGTCGTCGGCGCCGGCGTCCAGGCCGCGGATCTTGTCGCTCTCCTGCGCCTTCGCCGTCAGGATGATCACCGGCACCGTGGCGTCGCGCGCGCGCAGCGTCTCGCACACGCGGTAGCCGTTATCGTCCGGCAGCATCAGGTCGAGCAGCACGCAGTCCGGCGTCCAGTCCATCGCCGCCGCGAGGCCCTCGGTGCCCGTGCCGCGCGCCTGCACCTCGAAGCCCTCGAACTCGAGCGCGTCCCGCAGGCCCCGCACGATGTCGGGCTCGTCCTCGATGACGAGGATGCGCTTCTTGCTGCCTTCGGCCTCGTCGGCGTCAGTCCCGCTCACGTGGCGAGTATGGCGTATTTCATGGCGCCGCTGCGACCGGCAACCAGATCGTGAACTTCGAGCCCTCCCCGGGAGCGCTCACCACACCGACGTCGCCGCCGTGCGCGCGCGCGATGTGCCGGACCAGGGCGAGGCCGATCCCCGAGCCGCGGATCGGCGCGAGCCGCACGGCGCGGGCCCGGTAGAAGCGCTCGAAGATGCTCTCGTGCTCGAGCGGGTCGATCCCGGGCCCGAAATCGCGCACCACGAGCTCGATCCGATCGCCGGCGCGCGCGAGCGTCAGCTGGATCTTCTTGCCGTCGGCCGCGTACTTGATCGCGTTGTCGATGAGGTTCAGCACGGCGAGCGTGAACGCGTTACCGTCGAGCCGCACCGGCGGCAGGTCCGCCTCGAGCTCCGACTCGAGGGTCATGTTGCCCGCGGCGAGCCGCCGGTCCGACAGCTCGATCGCGCGCGCCACCACGTCGCCGACGTCCGCCTCCTCGAACTCGTACCCGCCCATGCCGCGCTCGATCTTCGCGAAGTCCAGCACGTTGTCGATCAGCCGCCCGAGCCGCACGCTCTCGCGTCAGATGATCTCGGCGTACTCCGTCTCCTGCGCCGCGTTCTTCGTGCGCTTCGTCGCGAGCATCTCGCCGAACATCGAGATGATCGACAGCGGCGTCTTGAGCTCGTGCGAGACGTTCGAGATGAACTCGCTCTTGAGCTCGTTCGCGCGGCGCTCGCGCCGGATCGCCATCGCCAGCACGCCGAGCCCCGCGAGGATCACGGCCACCGCCGCGCCGATGAGGATCGTGTCGATGACGCCGCGCCGCCGCAGCGCGCTCTGCCCCTCGAGGTCGCGCTCCGCCACGCGCAGCTTCCAGCCGTCCACCGTGTCCACGAACGGCTCCTCGACCACGCGCGTGTCGTCGCCCGTGTCGCGGAACGGCGTACCGAACCGCAGGTCGCCGCGCTCGTCCACCACCTCGTAGAGCCGCGGCGAGTTGCTGACCGCGAAGAACTGCGGGAAGAGATAGCCGACCAGGTAGCTGAGGTCGTCCTCCACCACCACGTAGAACGTCCGGTCGCCGGACTGCCGCCGCATGAACGAGAACAGGTACGGCCGGTCGTTCCACAGCCCGTAGACATGCGCGCGCACGCCGACCGGCTGCGTGGCGAGCGGCAAGTGCGGCATCACGTGGGCGAGGAACCAGTCGCGGAAGTCGTTGCCCTCCTTCTCGGTCGGGCGGGTCGAGACGTAGCCGCTCGGCACGAGCTTGTAGTGGTCGTCGAGCACGAACACGCTGGAGACGGCCGCGCCGGTCGCCTGGTAGAGCGCGCGCAGGTCGCTCGGCGGGTCGAGCTGGACCTCGCGCAGGAGCTTGCGGTCGGCGTCGTCGATGAGGGACTCGATGTTGAGGACCTTCTCCTTCGCCAGCTCGTGCATCAGCTTGAGCTCGCGATCCCCCGAGTCGCTCGTGTAGCTGTAGCCGTAGTACGCGAGCGCCACCGCCGCGGCCAACACCGCGAAGATCAAGGCATTCACGAGCAACAGGTGGCGCAACGCGCGGATCCTGCCACTTCGAGCAGTGTTTGTAAGTATGGAAGGTTGCTAGAAGACGCTGGGGCGTGTTAGGTGGGATGACTGTAACGTCGTCCAATCCGGAGCGTAGTTGTGTACTACGGATTCGGACGGGTAGTGTATTGATTTCTGATAGTTAGGCCGGCCGCACCCGAGAGAAGAGGCAGGGATGGACTCCATCTTTGAAGAAGAGGCTGACGAGGTGGGCGGCGAGATCGAGGCGTACTGCCCGTCTGCCCGCTGCAAGGCGGACACGACGCACACGATCATCAGCATGTACGAGGACGAAGTTCGTCGCGTGCAGTGCGTGGTCTGTGGCGAAGTTCACGCCTACCGGAAGCCCCGCGGGGACGAGAACGCCGAAGACGGCGCCGCCAAGCGCGCCGGCACGAAGCGGCTGACCTGGGAGGACGCGCTCTCGCGAGCCAGCGAGACCGACCTCGGCAACTGCCGCCCGTACTCGATCCGCGACGCGTACGAAGAGGGTGATGTCGTTCACCACCCGGTGTTCGACGTCGGCTTCGTGACGGAGCTGCTCCCCGACAACAAGGTCGAGGTCATCTTTCGGGACGGCGGCTCGCGCATCCTGGTCCACAACCGCGGCGACCTCGCGTCGCGCATGCCGGACATCAGCGAGATCCCCGTCCCGCGCGAGGCGAAGAAGAAGAAGCGCGCGAAGAAGCCCGAGGCGGCGCCGATCCCGGCGGTCGTGCGCAACAAGGCGGAGATCGAGGCGGCGGTCCTGCGCGCGCGGGGCGCGGCCCAGACGCGCATGGACGAGTCGCAGAAGACCGCGGACCAGCGCAGCCAGAAGCTGACGGTCCAGGCGAGCAAGAAGGCAAAGCCTGCTCCGGTCGCGGCGAAGCCGGCGGCGGCGGCGGCGGCGGCGAAGGTCGTCGTGGCTCCCGTCGCGGCCAAGGGCGCAAAGCCGGCCCCGGCGACGGCGCCGGCCAAGGGTGCGAAAGCCACGGCGCCGACGGCTCCCGCGAAGGGCGCGAAGGCGCCGGCGGCTCCGGCCAAGGGCGCGAAGGCGGCTCCGGCGGCGAAGCCGGCGAAGGCGGCGGCGGCCAAGCCGGCCCCGGCGAAGAAGGCGGCCCCGCCAGCGAAGCCGGCGAAGAAAGCGGCCCCGGCGAAGAAGCCCGCGGCCAAGCCGGCCCCGGCGAAGAAGCCCGCGCCGGCGAAGAAGCCCGCGAAGCCGGCTCCGAAGAAGAAGAAGTAACTTACGGCTGCGCCGGCGCTGACGACTTGAACGGCAGCAGCACGGTGAACTCGCTGAACACGTCGACCTGCGAGTCGACCGTGATCAGCCCGCCGTGGAGCTCGATGAGCCCGCGGGCGATGTAGAGCCCGAGGCCGGCCGAGTCCGGTCCGGCGGACGTGTGGTGCTTGGCCGGCGACGCGTGGCGAAACGGGTCGAAGATGTGCTGCCGATCCTCCTCGGCGATGCCGACGCCCGTGTCGCGCACGCGGAGCCGGGCCCAGCCGCCGGGGTATCGCTCGCGCGGCGCCTCGTCGACATCGAGGGTGATGTCGCCGGACTCCGGCGTGTAGCGCACCGCGTTCGACAGGAGGTTCACGACGATCTGGTGCAGCTTGTCGCGATCTGCGTCGATCGGCTCGAGCGGCGCGATGCGCGTCGAGATGCGTTGGCTCCGCGCGTTCGCGAGCGGCTGCATCTCGGTCACGACGTCGGTCACCACCTCGCCGAGATCTACCAGCTCGCGGCGGAGCGTCATGCGCCCCGCTTCGAGCCGGCTGACGGCCAGCATCTCGTCGACCAGGCGCTTGAGCCGGTACGCGTTGCGCCGCACCGACGACATCGGCCGTTCGATCAACGCCGGCAGCTCGCCGAACCGGCCCTCCTGAAACAGGTCGAGGTAGCCGACGATGCTCGTCAGCGGCGTCCGCAGCTCGTGGGCCGCGATCGAGATGAACTCCGTGCGCGTGTGGTTCGAGCGCTCGAGCTCGGTGTTCTTCGTGCGGAGCTGCGTCTCGGACTCCGCGAGGGCGCGCGTGCGCTGGCGGACGATCTGGTCGAGGTTGGCGCGCAGGGCGCGGAACTCGGCGCGCGCGGCCTCGACCTCCTGCGTGCGCTCCTCGAGGACATGGCCGAGGCGCACGGCCGCGTCGAACACCTCGGTCTGCGTCGGCGACGTCGTGCCCACCCGCTCGAGCCGCGCCACGAGCACGTCGATCGTGCGCTGCGCCGCGCCGAGCTCCGCCTCGAGCTCCGCGATGCGATCGGCGTCGGTCACGCGATCACCAGGCCGGTCAGCGTGTGGTTGACGAGGACCATCCCGATCTGCTCGCCATACGTCTGCAGCCCGATCACCGGGTACTGCGCGTACTCCGCGGCGAGCTTCGCCTCTTGCCGGCGCGCCATGGCCTCGACGTGGCGGCTCGCGCACGAGAACGCGAGGAGCGCCGAGACGGTGCCACCAACGGCCTGCGCCGCCGCGGCGAGATCCGCGCGCGTCGTGCCGATCAGATCGCCGGGCCGCATCACGCGCAGGACATGCCCCGCCTCGACCGCGCCCGCGAGCACGAGGCGCTGCCCGTCGACGTCCATGATCGAGCGAACGTACGGTACGCCGTCGATGTAGCGCGCAAACGCGAACTCCACGGGATACGAGTCCTCGGGCGCGCCGCCCGCGATGTGGGCCACGAGCTGACCGAGGCGGCTTGCCGCCGGGAACCCATCGAGCTCCTCGACGGCGCGCCCCGATGCCGCGGTCACGACGGCCCGGACGTCCGTCGGCACGAGGTGGGCGGACGTGACGACGCGGATCGGCCGCGTGCTCTCGAGGACGACGATCACGCCCGCTTCGGTCATCGCCTCGCCGTTGACCCAGATCGGGGTGGGCACGCGAGACGTGAACTCCGACGACGAGCTCCCGCCGACGACGCGCAGCTGCACGGCGCCCGCGGCCGAGCCGATGCAGAACGAGTCCTGGTGCGTGCTGCGGCCGTCGCACAGGCCGAACGCGACGTGCCGGCCCGCCTCGAGCTCCGCGGCGGTGGTGCCGAGCATCGCCGCGGCGGCGTGCATCGCGTCGCGGCTGCGGATCAGCGGCGAGCGTGACAGCTCCGGCACGACGCCGATGCCGACGCGCAGCCAGTCGCCGTACAGGCCGAGCGCGACGGCGGCGGGCTCGCGTCCGACCTGCGCGAGCCGGGTCACCACGCCGCGCGTCGAGCAGCCGACGACCGGCGCCGGCCCGAGCGCGCGACCGGTCACGCTCGCGATCACGGCCGGATCGAGCCGCGCATCCGCGAACACCACCGCGAGCTGCAGACCGGGCCCGCGCAACTTCTCGACCAGCTCGTCTGCGACCTTCGCAGCGTCGGTCCCCACCGCTACCACCTCGCGCGCGATCGACATCAGCCGCACCTATGTTACGGGAGACCCGTCGGGGGTGGGGCCCCCATCGGCTCGCCGATGGCGGGGCTTTGCCCCGGTAAAAAGTTGCCCGGATCGGCGCTTGGCCGCTTGCATAAGGTCATGGAGAAGACGTGCACCGCGTGCGGGCAGCAGTTCCGGCCTGCGTTCGTGTTCCAGATCGCGGTGACCACGGACGGCCAGCGCAGCCACTTCTGCTCGCTCCCGTGTCGCAAGTCCGGGCTTGGCGACGAGGCGTTCCGCGCGAAACGGGCGCGACGCATCGCGATCCTGAACCAGAAGGGCGGCACCGGTAAGACCACGACGGCGGTGAACCTCGCAGCCGGCCTCGCCGAGCGCGCGCGCGACGTGCTGCTGATCGACACGGACGCGCAGGGCAACGTCGGCGTGTCCCTCGGCGTCAACGGCGAAAAGTCGCTCTACCACGTGCTCGTCGATGGCGTGGAGCCGACCGACGCGGCGGTGCCCGTCCGCAAGCACCTCGAGGTCGTGACGTCCGACGCGACCCTCGCCGCCGCCGAGATCTGGCTCGCCCACCAGCCCATCGAGGCGCGCTCGAAGATCCTGTCGAAGCGGTTGAACCTGATGGCCGTCTCGCGCCGCTACGACTACGTGATCATCGACTGCGGCCCGTCGCTGAACCTCCTGAACCAGAACGCGCTGTCGTACGCGGATGAAGTGATCATCCCCGTGACGTGCGACTACCTCGCGCTCGTCGGCGTGAAGCAGGTGCTGCGCACGATCAAGGACGTCGAGCGCCACCTCGGCCACGCCGTGCGGATCTCCGCCGTGCTCCCGACGTTCTACGACGGCCGCACGCGCCTCGCGCGCGACGTGCTCGAGTCGTTGCAGGGCCACTTCAAGCACAAGTGTCTCGAGCCGGTGCGCCTCAACACGCGGCTCGCGGAAGCGCCGAGCCACCGCAAGACCATCTTCGAGTACGCGCCGACCTCGCACGGCGCCGCTGACTACAACCGCGTCGTCGACTGGGTGTCGGCGACGACGGCGCAACCGGAAGCCACGTTCCACCCCGAAGTCACGCTCGCGGCCGGAGCCTAAGGAGTAACGATATGAAGGAAGACAAGCTGCTCGGCCACGACCCTCTCAGTGACTCGGACTCGATCCTCTCCGAGGAGTACTACGGACGCCGCGCCGCGCCGGTGGCCGCCCCGGTCAAGGCTCGGCCGACGCACTACAAGGTCATCTGCATCTCGATGTACACGCGCGACATCGAGGATCTCGACGCGAAGGTCGCCGAGCTCAAGCGCCGCGGCTGGACGAAGGCGAACAAGTCGCAGCTCATCCGGTTAGCGCTCAGCCAGATCGATCTCGACAAGCTGCCGACGCCGCGCCAGTAGGCGCGCTAGGCGGGCGCGGTCGCGCAGAGTAGAGTCCACGCGTGATCGACGATCTGCCGGGCCGCTACCACGAGTACCTCGAGCGCTTCGCGCGCTCGGTCGGGGCGTGCGAGGTCGGCGGCTTCGCCAAGTACGACGGCAAGCTGATCAAGAAGCTCGCGTTCGAGGAGTTCACGCCCGCGTACCTGGAGTACACGGACATGGCCGAGCAGTACGAGGCGAGCCTCGAGCGCGGCGACACGATCAACGACATCGTGCTGCGCCTGCTGCGGGATCAGGCGGCGAGCCTGGTGCTCGATCCTCCCAGCGGAGCTGCGCCGACCTAGCCACCCAGCGGAGCTGGGCCGCCGACCTAGCCCGCGCCGCGCTAGTCCATGCCGGTCATGACGTCGAGGTCCATGCGCCCGACGTAGAGCTCGAACTTCACGCGCTTGATCTGATCGGCGTTGGCGGACGACTGCAGCACCTGCGCGTGCTGGATGCCGACCTCGTACAGGTTGATCCGGAACAGGACGTCCTGGCGGTCCTGGCTGAGGAACTCGATCGAGCCTGTCTTCTGGGCGTCCGGATCGGACTGGCCCTTCACGACGTACTGGTCGTACCAGTCGAGGATCTCGTCGGCGTACTCGAGCGAGATGGTGCCGATGAGGTCGGGGAACTCGATCTTGGTCGGCTCGATCTGCGGGAGGCGATCCTGGCCCGTGTAGAGCTTCTTGATGCCCTGCTTGATCGTGAAGGACTCGAGCTTGTTCGTGTACTTGACGCTGTCGAGACCATCGATGTTGAGGCGGAACGCCGACGCCGACCAGTGCTTGAACTTCGTGCCGATCTCGCTATCGACGCGCGTGCTGCCATCGACCTTGCGGGAGACGACGCTCTCCGGTTGCACCTTGATCTTGAGGTACGCCGCGTCCTTCGAGGCGCCATCGAGCGCCGGGAACGTGGTCTCGGCGATCAGCGCGTCGTGGAACTCGTGCTCGAACGTCTTGAAGAGGTTGAAGTTCGCGTGGTTGATCTGACCGCTGCGGCGCGACCACTGCCGGCGCCAGGACGCCTGGATCCACGTCAACACGTCTTGCGATCCGGACAGACCGAAGTCGATCGTGAACGGCTCGATGTCGACGGTCGACGTGTGCTTGATGCGGTTGTGATCCGGGCCGACGGGCTCGTTGATCTGGCTGGCGCGGACGAACCCACCGTCGACCGACTTCAGGTACGCCGTCGTGGCGTGGCCATCGATCATGATCTCGAAGTGGCCGGCGGTGTACGAGCGCTTTTGCGTCATTGGAGCGGACCCTCAGCTTAACGTCTTCCTGTTACGGTCGGCGACCTATCGATCCTCCCACGCCGCGGACGGATCCCTCAAGTCCCTGATTCCAGCGGTTTGCCGATGCGCTATGCTTGCGCGCAGATGCGGTGGAGCGCCCTGTTCGTCTGTGTCGTGCTCGGAGTCGCGGGCGTGTCCGGCCAGGCCGTGGCCGACAAGGTGAAGACCAACCAGTCGGCGAAGCTGTACTCGCACCCCGGCGAGGCGGGGACCGTCCTGACGTCGATCAAGTCGGGCCAGGCGATGACGGTGCTCGCGAAGGAGGGCCGGTGGTTGAAGGTGCGCGTCAACGGGCGCACCGGCTACGTGCCGCGCAGCAAGGTCGACATGCCCGACGACGGCGAGGTCCAGCGCAACACGCGTCGGCGGCCGTTCGTCGATGGGCGGAGCACGGGTCGCGGGTTCGGCGGGGAGGCGGGCCCGGACGACCGCGTCGGCGCGGACGCGACCGGTGAGGGCGGCAGCAGCCCCGGCGGCAAAGATCCCGACGATGACGACGACGGCGGCAAGCCGAAAGGCCGCCACGGCGGCGACAAGCCCGACAAGGGCGACAAACCCGACAAGGGCGACAAGCCTCGGCACGGCCACAAGCCCGACAAGAGCGACCCCGACGACGATGCGGAGCCCAGCGAGGATGGCGCGCCCGGCGGGAAGGGTGGCAAAGGCGACAAAGGGGACAAGGACGATAAAGACGACAAGGACGACGGCGATGGGCCGAAGGA
The DNA here is from genome assembly GCA_025353585.1 of Deltaproteobacteria bacterium. Lineage (GTDB taxonomy): Bacteria > Myxococcota_A > Polyangia > Haliangiales > Haliangiaceae > JABFXX01. Next base: position 5,463 of record JANXOM010000352.1, on the reverse strand, counting down.
CTCGGACACGCGGCCGATCGCGCACGTCACCACCTCGGTGAAGGCCTACGAGGAGGCGAACAAGTCCTCGGCCGTGGCGTTCAAGGCCAAGCCGGATCAGAAGCTGTTCGTCGAGGACAAGAAGGGTAAGTGGACCGAGGTCTCCCTCGAAGAGGGCGACGTCGGCTGGGTCCTGACGTCCCAGCTCGATATGGACGAGGCCGCGAGTGGCGGCGGCCTCGGCAAGCGCGCGATCGATCTGCGGGCGCGCATCGGCCTCACGATCATCAACCAGGGCATCCGCAGCGCGGGCAGCACGGCGACGGTGCCCGACAATTACAACGTCGGCTCGGCCGCAGCGGTGCTCGCGCTCGGCGGGCAGTACCTGATGCCGTACAAGGCGAGCTACGTCCTCGGCGGCGAGATCGCATACCAGTACGCGAAGGCCTCGCCGGGCGTCGCGTTCATGGGGTCGAACATCGGCTTCTCGGTGCACGACCTCGACGTGCGCGCGATGGCTGGTTACGACCTGCACAAGTCGAACGGCATGACCATCTTCGGCCGGCTCGGCTATCGCTACCAGGGCTTCCTCGTCTCGAACGTCCTCGACTTCACGAAGAACACGGCGAAGATTCCGTCCGAGGTCGAAAAGGGTCCAGCGCTCGGCGTGGCGCTGTGGATCCCGCGGATCACGCCGAAGATCGGCATCCGCGCGAGCCTCGACGCGATCTTCTACGGCGTGAACCAGACGCAGAACCTCGAGGACGGCAGCTCGCCGTCGGCCAAGGGCATCAACCTCGGCGGCGCGTTCACGTATCACTGGAAGTCGAACATGGACTTGCAGGCGACGTACGACCTGAACTACGCGAGCGTGAGCTTCGGAGCACCGACGGCGAGCTCGATGCGCGGGCACGCGGCGACGGTCACGTCCGTCTCGCGGACGGACATTTTTCATACGATCGCGTTCGGCGTCACGCGCGCGTTCTAGCGCGGCCGGCGCGTCCACGGGTCCGAGCGCGTCCACGTGGCGGTGCGCGTCGGCGTAACGTGAGCCCTGGGTTACCGGAACGCCACGATCAGGTCGTACAGGACGTGCGCGTACACGGCGTGCGCGAATGACCGGAACCAGAAGATCGAGCCGAACGCCACGCCCGCCACGCAGCGGAACGCGAATGCGTGCAGCGACCACGGCTCGCCCGCCAGGTGGTGCGCGAGCGCGAACAGCACCGCCGAGCCCGCGATCGCCAGCATGACCGTCGCGTTGCGCGGCAGCCCGCGCAGGAGCGCCACCGTGCCGCCGATCAGCGCGAGCCGGAACACGGCCTCCTCGTGGACGCCGGCCCCCAGCGCGGCGACCACGTCGCTCGCACCGCCGGCGCCGATCGCCAGGCCGAGCAGGCGATCCACGACGAGCGTCACGAGCGTGCCGAGCGTCAGCGCGTAGATCGCAGCCTCGAGCACGAGCGGGGCCACGACGTCGAGCCGTAGTGCCGACCAGCGCGCGCCGCGGCGAATCCACAACAGGAACGCCACGGCCACCGCGGCGTGGACCAGCAGGTACAGCGCGCGCGAGCCGACCACGACGTAGAGCGCGCGCGTCACGAGGTCCGCGCCGTTGACCCGGTTGACGGCGAGCGCGCCGAGCTCGTACGCGAGGAACAGCGGGAACACGAGCACGAGGCTCGCCTCCAGATCGCCGCGGCCCACGTCGCCGCGAGGCGCCCGGTCTGCGGGCGTCGCCGACGGCGTGGGGCGAGGCGCGGACCGGCGCGCGGATCGCGCCCTGCCCTTCACGCGTTGCCCTTCGGGCGCCCCGACGCGTGCTTCGGCGGCACGCGCGGCGCGGGCGCGGGCGCCGGCCCCGGGGACCTCGGGAGCCGCGACTTCTTCGCCGCGGCGGGCGTGGCCGCCAGCGGACGGACCGTCGCCGTGACGGCGCGGTCATCGCGCAGGTACGCGGTCGCCGCGGCCGTGACGTCCGCCGCCTGCACGGCGCGGATCGCGTCGTCGTAACCGGCCCAGCTCTGCCAGCCGAGCCCGTACGCCTCGTGATAAGCCATCGCGTTCGCGATCGCGGCGCGGCGCTGCATCGAGACCTGGTGGCTGCCGATGAGGTAGCGCTTCGCCGCCTCGACCTCGTCGGCCGTGACGCCGCTCAGGCGCACGCGCGCGAGCTCGCTGCGCACCGCCGCGACGGCGGTCTCGAGCTTCTCGGGAGCGCACGCGAGGTAGACCGCGACGAACCCGGGGTCCACGCCCTCGATCGAGTGGGCCGAGATCCGGTAGACGAGGCCGCGCGCTTCGCGCAGCTCGGCGAACAACCGCCCGCTCTGCCCGCCGAGCACGGCGACGAGCACCTCGAGCGCGAACCGATCCGGCGCGTCGATCGTCGCGCCCGGGAAGCCGAGGACCAGGTGCGCCTGCGCGCGCTCGAGGTAGCGATAGACCTCGCGGTCGGCGGCGGGCCGGCTGTCGAACACGGGCCGCGGCGGCGTGACCGGCATGGCGGCCGGGTTCGAGCGGGCCGTCCGGGTGAACCGCGCGCTCACCTCCGCGATGACCTCGTCGACATCGACGTCCCCGACGATCGCGAGCGTCATCTGGCTCGCCGGATAGCTCGCCTTGTAGAAGGCGCCGAGAGACGCGCGATCGAGGGCGCCGACCGCGTCCGGCGTCCCCAGCGCGTCTCGCCGATACGGGTGACCCTGGTACAGCGTCTCGCTGAACAGCCGGAACGCGACCTGCGTCGGGTTGTCGGCCTGCGCGACCTGATCGTCGAGGAGCAGCGCGCGCTCGCGGACGAGCTCGTCGTCGGGGAGCGTCGGATCGAGCACGCAATCGGCGAGCAGCGCGAGCCCCGGCTTCCACGCGCGCGCGAGGAACTCGCCGGCGATGCCGAAGCTGTTGCGCCCCGTCACGCCGGAGAGCGAGCCGCCGAGCCGGTCGATCTGATCCGCCACGCCCGTCGCGTCGCGGGCGCCGCAGCCGCGCGTGATCATGCGCGCCAGCAACGTCGAGGCGCCTGCGTGCCGCTCGTCCTCGACGCGCGCGCCGCCGCGCCACACGGCGCGCATCGCCACGATCGCGACCGACGGATCGCGGCGCACGATCAGCACGCCGCCGTTCGGCAGCACCACGCGCCGATCGACCGGCGCCGCTGAGACCGCGGCCGCGCCGAGCGCCTTGCGGACGCGCTTCTCCGCATCGCGCGCGAACAGGACGTGCTTGCCCGCCGCCGCCTGGCTCTTCGCCGTGGCGCGGCCCGCCGGCAAGATCGCGGCGACCGTCGCGTTGTCGGGTCGCAGGTAGCGCCGCACGGCCGCCGCGACGTCGTGCCGACGCACGCGCCGCACGCGGTCGAGGTACACGTGGCCGAAGCCCGGATCGCCGGCGACGCTCGCGTGCCAGCCGATCGCGCGTGCGCGGCCCTGCGCCGTCTCGAGCTGCCGCAGGAAGCCCGCCTCCGCGGCGATGCGCGCCTTGTCGAGCTCGTCGTCGGTGAGCCCCGCCGCGAGCGTGATGGAGTGATCCACGAGCGCGCCGACCGCGCGCCGCGCCCGCGCCGCCGGGGCCGTCGCCGACAGCACGAGCAGGCCCGGATCGCGCAGCGCGTGGATGTGCGCGTACGCGGAGGTCGCCAGCTGCTCGCGATCGCGGAGCTCGCGCGGCAGCCGCGCTGACTCGCTCTGGCCGAGCAGGATCGTGGCGACGTCGAGGGCGGCCAGATCCGGGTGGCGCGCCGGCGGCACGTGGAACCCGACGGCGAGGTACGCCTCGTGAACATCGCGCATCTGTGCCACCGCGCGGGGGGCGGTCTGCGCCGGTTCGTGGGTCGCGCGGCGCGCCGGGCGGCCCGCGGGCATCGCCCGGAACCGCCGCTCCACAGTGCGCCGCACGCGCGCCGGATCGAGGTCGCCCGCGACGACGAGCGTCAGGTTGTCGGCGACGTAATAGCGGCGAAAGAACGAGACGAGGTCGCGCTCCCCGAGCGTGCGCACGCTGTCCGCCGTGCCGATCACGGGCCGCCGGTACGGGTGCTCGACGAACGCGGCCGCGAACAAGCTCTGGGCCACGCTGCGCGCCGGGTCGTCGCTGCCTTGCCGGATCTCCTCGAGCACGACCTCGCGCTCGCGGGCCAGCTCGTCGGGATCGATCCGCGGCTCCTGCAGCGCGCCGCCGAGCGCGTCGAGCGCGTCGTCGACGTGGTCGCGCCCCACGACCGCGTGGAACACCGTCTGATCGAACGAGGTCCACGCGTTGACCTCGCCGCCGCGGCGCTCGATCGCGCGGGCGAGCGGGGCATCGCCGACGCGCCCCTTGAACAGCATGTGCTCGATGACGTGGGCCATGCCCGCCTGCCCCGGGCCCTCGTCGGCAGAGCCCACGCCGACCCAGGCCTGCACCGCCACGACCGGCGCGTGGTGGCCGGCGGCGACGTGCAGGACGAGCCCGTTGTCGAAGCGATGCGTCTCTACGTCCTGCACGGCGGCGCTCGCCCGGTCGCGCCCACCGAGTGTGAGCGCGATCGCAGCAGCGAACAAATGATAGGCACGTGGCGGCAGGCCGGGCACGTTTTCGCATGGACCATACCGGAAGGCGTAAACTGACTCCATGAACCGGCTTTTTTGCTCATGTACGGTGGTCGCGGCGGTCGGCTGCTCGTCGAATCCTGTCGATGTCTCGGGGACCTACACCATCGCCGTCACCGACGAGGCGAACGGCTGCAACCTCATGAACTTCAACCAGGGAGACAGCTCGAGCAACATCCCGGTCGTCGTCACCCAGACCGGCAGCACGATGGACGCCAAGATCACCGGCGGCGTGGGTGCGTACGTGACGGCCGTGCTCGGCAGCTCCGACTTCAGCGGCGGCGTCGACGGCTCGACCCTCAACGCGACGTTGTTCGGCACGCGCAGCTCCACCAGCGGCGGCTGCTCCTACACGTTCAACGCGATCCTGGACGGCGACCTCGCCGGCGACGCCCTGACCGGCACCATCACGTACACGCCGAAGACCAACGGCAGCCCGGACTGCAGCTCGATCGAGGGCTGCACGTCCGTGCAGAACTTCAACGGCACCCGCCCGCCGAAGTGATCGCATGACGCTGGCGCTGACCGAGGCCGGGCCCGCGCCCGAGGTCGAGACCGCGCGGCTCGTGCTGCGCGCCCTCGCGCTGACCGACGCGGCGGCGGTCGCGGCGAGCGCGGGCGATCGGCGGGTCGCGCGGTACCTCGTGCAGGTGCCATCGCCGTATCCCATCCCGCTCGCGCGGCGCTGGGTCGCCTCGCGGATCGCGTGGTGGGCCGAGGGCGGCGGGCTGACGCTCGCGGTCGCGCGCCGCGAGCAGCCGGCGGCGCTGATCGGCACGGTCGCGCTGCGCCGCGTCGCCCATCGCGCGGAGCTCGGCTACTGGCTCGCCGCCGAGGCGTGGGGCGCCGGCTACGCGACGGAGGCCGCGCGCGCGCTCGTCGACCTCGGGTTTCG
>JANXOM010000334.1 GCA_025353585.1 Deltaproteobacteria bacterium | reverse complement strand
CACCGCAACCTCGGGCTCGCCCTCGCGCAGCAGGGCAAGATCCCCGAGGCGCTCGTCCACCTCGTGCGCGGCACGCGCGAGCAGGCGACGCAGATCCTCGCCGGCGTGCTCTCGCAGCGCGACAAGCTGCCGGACGCGATGGCCGTGCTCGACTACGCGAGCCGCTGGTACGTGCGCGCGGATCAGTGGCTGACGTACGGCGGCATCGCCTACACGGCGATGGACAACGCGCGGACGGTGCGCGGCTATGCGCTCGCGTGGCAGCTCGATCCGGCGGCGTTCGATCCGACGCAGCTCAACGCCTACGCGGGCGTCCTCGACGAGGTCGGCGACTACGCCACGTGCGCCCTGATCGCGGAGCGGCTCGGCGCGGCGGCGCCGGGCGAGGCGCTGTGGGCATCGTCGGCGGCGAACCACCTCGCATGCGCGCGGATCGGGCAGGGGCGCTTCGACGAGGCGGTGACGCTCGCCGAGGAGGCCGTCGCGACGAACCCGCTCGCGGACAACACCGCCGGCTTCGCGACGACGCTAGCGCGCGCGCGGGGGAAGCTGGTCTCGATGCCGGTGGCGGCGGCGGTCGTCGATGCGCGCGGGCGGGCGCGGGAGCCGATCTTCGGCCTGCTCGAGGACGGCGAGCACGCGGCGGCGAGCGCGTTCGTCGGCGCTCCGCTCGCGAGCTGGCGCGTGCGGCGGGCCGCGCTGGGCGCGGCGCGGTTTCGCTTCGGGGCGGAGAACCACGTGGATGTGACGCCGCGGGCGCGCGCGGCGGCGCTGGCGATTCTCGCCGACACGGTGGGCCTCGTGGACCGCGACGCGGTGATCGCGCGGGCGCTGGCGCTCGAGATCCGCGAGCAGGCGTACTTCGCGCGCGACCCGGTGCCGGCGCTCGGCGACCGCATGACCCGCGCTGCGTTCTACGCGGAGTTCCGCGCGCGCGGCGGGGTCGTGCTCGGCGAGGCGCCGCCGCCGCCGGCCCCGTTCGTGGACCGCGTGGTCGTGCCGGGCGGCAAGGTGGCGCGCGCGAGCGACTACATCGCGCTCCTCCGCGACCTGGCCGCGATCGATCCGTGCGAGGCGATCGCGCAGTTCTCGCTCGACGAGGCGAGCTTCGTCGAGGTCGCGCTCGCGTGGACGGCCGCGATGGAGGCCGACGCGACGCTCGCGCCGCTGATCGCCGCCGGCCTCGCGCGCGGCGGCGCGGCGAAGCGATGACGCCAGCCGTCGACCGGCGCCAGGTCGACGTGCTGTTGCGCCAGACCGTCTGATGCTCTGACGCTCGCGAGGCGCGGTAGGATGGGACGTTGCAGCCACTCGGCCAGGACATTCGCGATGTGCTCGGTTTGCTCGAGGCGCATGGTGTGCGCTATCTCGTCGTCGGCGGCTTTGCCGTCGCGGCCCATGGCCTCCCGCGCTACACGAAGGACCTCGACCTCTGGGTCGAGTGTTCGGCCGACAACGCGGCGCGGCTCGTGCGCGCGCTCGCTGCGTTCGGGTTCGCCAGCCTCGGGTTGACGGCGCAGGACTTCGAGACGCCGGACCTCGTGATCCAGCTCGGCTACGAGCCCAATCGGATCGACTTCTTGACCGGGCTGACCGGGGTCCGATTCGAGGATGCGTATCCCCTTCGCATCGCGACCTCGCTGGACGGCCTGTCCGTGCCCATCATCGACAAAGCCTCGCTGATCACCAACAAGCGCGCGGTCGGTCGAGCGCAGGACCTGGCGGACGCGGAGAATCTCGACCGATGACCAAGCGCTCGATCGCGGCGGTGGTCCGCAAGAGCGCCCTCGGCGCGATCGACGAGACGGCGGAACGCCGGGTCTACTGGGCGCAGCAGTCCGTCGCCGCGCGGATCGCCGAGGTCGAGTCGCTCCGCCGGATGTGGATCGAGCTCACGGGCGATCCCGATGTTCCGATCGCGCGTGTCGTCCACAAGCGCAGGCTCGGCGACCCCCCCGCCCCTGGTCCCCCGTATCCCCGTCGTCGGCTATAGCAGGCACGCCATTTCGCTCGTCGTCCCAGTGCCGGCCGCCAACACTAACCCTGGAGGCGGGACAGGCTACGGTGCTAAATTCTCAGTGCTCGTTCGGTCGCAGTCTAAGGATGCACCGATAGCGACGCTCTCGTCGCTCTCCTGTCAAGGCTTGGTCTCCGATTCGCGGCGTGCGACTAGCACTAACTGAAGCACGTGAATATATCTTTTTTGAGGTCATCACGGGTGGGCAATGGTTGTTCGCCGAGATAATGGCGGACCAACCCATCAGTTGAGACTGATTGACGATACGAGTGCGTCCGCGCAAGAGGCCGTGTTCGCGATTGATCTCCAGAGCTCCGCGCGCATCAAGGAGATCGTGTCTGGCCACGGATGGCCACGGAGGGCGCTCGTTGGCGAGGACGGGGCGCATGCAGCTTGGCTACTCGTGCAGCACGCTGATTGCGATCCGTCCTTTCAACGAGATTGTCTTGCGTTGATGGATCGGCTGATGTCCTCATTAGAGGTCGACGCCGTACACTACGCGTACCTCTATGATCGGGTAGCCGTCTCCGAGGCGAGGCCTCAGCGGTACGGCACTCAGTTCGGTCCCGATCGTGAACCGCGAACGATCGAAGATGAGGACGAGAACGCCGCGCCCCAAGCGGCGCTCGTGGACGAGCTGGCCGAGTCAGGTGCTCGTCATGCCGCCGTCGATGACCATGAGCGAGCCGGTCGTGAACGAGGCGGCGTCGGAGAGCAGGTAGATCACGGCGCCTGCCAGCTCGGCGGGCTGGGCGTGGCGCGCGAGCGGGGTGCGCTTGACCACGTGGTCGCGGATCGCGGGCGTGTTGATCAGCGCGGCAGCGAACTTCGTCTCGACGAGGCCGGGCGCGATCGCGTTCACGCGCACGTTGGAGCCGCCGAGCTCGAAGGCGAGCGTCTGCGTCATGCTGATCACGGCCGCCTTCGTCGCGCCGTAGATGCCCTGCATCGGCGCGGCGCGGATGCCGGCCACGCTCGCGATGTTGACGAGGGAGCCGCCGCCCTCGCGCGTGCGCGTGTGCTTGACGAACGCGCGCGCGACGTAGAGGTAACCGCGAACGTTCACCTCGAACGTCTTGTCGATCGCGGCGTCCGGCGTGTCGATGAGGGGGCCGAAGTACGGGTTCGTCGCCGCGTTGTTCACGGCGCCGTCGACGCGGCCGAACTTCTCCACCGCGCGCGCGAACAGCGCGTCGACCTCGTCGGGCTTGCCGGTGTGGCACGCCACCGCGAGCACCCGATCGGCGGGCAGCGCCGCCGCCACGCGGTCGAGGTCCGCCTGCTTGCGCGACGCCAGCACCACCCGCGCGCCCTGCTCGATGCACGCGTGCGCGATGGCCTCGCCGATGCCGCGGCTCGCGCCGGTGATGACGATGACCTTGTCCGCGAGTTGGCCGCTCATGGCGCGACCGTAACATCGCGCCTCCCGGGTCCTCACGGTGACCGCCCCTTGACGCGGCGCAGCAGGGGCGTCATACCTGAATGAACCATCATTCATTCGGCCGCCGCCGAACGGAGCGCCCCCGATGTCGCAGCAGAACTATTACAAGGCCAACCTCCGCGATCTGAGCTTCCTCTTGTTCGAGCAGTTCCATCTGCAGGAGCTCCTCGGCAAGGCGCCGTACGTGGACTGGGACAAGGACCAGGTCGAGACCGTCCTCGAAGAGGCGTACGGCTGGAGCCAGAAGTACCTCGGCACCCTGAACTCGAGCGGCGACGCCGAGGGGTGCAAGCTCGTCGACGGCAAGGTCACCACGCCCGCCGGCTTCAAGGAGGCCTGGAAGGCGCTGTTCGACGCAGGCTGGCGCACGCTCGCCGTCGACGAGAAGCACGGCGGCCAGGCGGGCCCGTTCACCCTCGCCATGATGGTCGAGGAGATGCTGTGCGGCGCCAACACGTCGTTCAACATGTACGCGGCGCTCACGCAGGGCGCGGCCGAGGTCATCGGCGCGTTCGGCACCGAGGACCAGCAGACCCGCTACATCGGCAAGATGTTCGATGGCACGTGGGCCGGCACGATGTGCCTCACCGAGCCGCACGCGGGCTCCGATGTCGGCAGCTCGGCGTCCACGGCGGTCAAGCGCCCCGACGGGACGTACAACATCAAGGGCACCAAGATCTACATCTCCGGCGGCGACCAGGATCTGACCGCCAACATCATCCACCTCGTCCTGGCCCGGACGCCGGACGCGCCCGCGGGCACCAAGGGCCTCTCGCTCTTCATCGTGCCGAAGCGGAAGCTCGACGGCACGTCGAACGACGTCGCGTGCGCCGGGCTCGAGCACAAGATGGGCATCAAGGGGTCGGCGACGGCGCAGCTGGTGTTCGGGGAGGACGACAACTGCGTCGGCGAGCTCGTCGGCACGACCGAGCAGCGCGGCATGTCGCAGATGTTCCACCTGATGAACTACGCGCGCATCGGCGTCGGCATCCAGAGCCTCGGCATCGCGTCGTCGGCGTACCTGAACGCGCTCGAGTACGCGAAGGAGCGCAAGCAGGGCAGCTCGATCAAGCAGTGGAAGGACGCGACCGCGCCGCGCGTCCCGATCATCGAGCACCCGGACGTCCGCCGCATGCTCCTCGACATGAAGGCGAAGGTCGAGGGCCTGCGCGCCCTCTGCATGAAGCTCACGATGCACCTCGATCGCGCCCACGCGCTCGTCGGCGCGACCGACGCCGATGCGAAGACGCAGACCGAGTATCACAACGGCCAGGTCGATCTGCTCGTGCCGCTCGTCAAGGCGTACGGCAGCGATCAGGCGTTCCAGATCTGCGCGACGGCGATCCAGGTCTTCGGCGGCGCGGGCTTCCTGCGCGACTGGCCCGTCGAGCAGTACTGCCGCGACTCGAAGATCTTCTCGATCTACGAGGGCACGAACCACATCCAGGCGATGGATCTCGTCGGGCGCAAGCTCATGCAGCGCGGCGGCGCGAACGTCGCGGCGTTCGGCAAGGATGTCGGCACGTTCGTCGCGGCGAACAAGACGCACGCGACGCTCGCCCCCGAGGTCGCGACCCTCGCGCAGGCGATGGAGGCGATGACCGGCATCGGCGGCACGTTCATGCAGTGGTTCGGCGGCGGCAAGATCGAGATGGTCCCCACCGTGGCGAACCGCTTCCTCGAGATGATGTCCGAGACCGTCATCGGCTGGCTGCTGCTCGACGCGGCCGTGATCGCCGATGCGGCGGCGGCGAAGCTCCCGGACGGGCACGCCGACAAGGCGTTCTACGCGGGCAAGGTGTTCGCGGCGCAGTTCTACGCGCGCAACGTGCTCCCGGGCGTGCAGGCGAAGGCGCAGCTGATCGGCAAGAACGATCGCTCCGCCCTCGACATGCCCGAGGGCGCGTTCGCCCCGGCGTAGGTTCCCTTGTGCGATGCTCGCGGCATGAGCCGTGTGTCGCGCGTGTTGTTCGCCGGAGTGATGATCGCGGCGTGTGGCGCACGAGGCCCGGCGCCGCTGTCGGGGCCGCTGCCGGTCGCCCTCGCGCCCGAACCGGTGGCCACGCCCGCGCCGGTGACGTGCGCGGACGCGGGCGTGCTGCTGGCGCGGACGTACGCCGCCTACGACGACGCGATGGAGCAGAAGCACGAGGGCGAGATCGCGAAGGCCTGCACGGCCGGCACGTGGGCGCAGCCGGTCCTCGACTGCATCGGCTCCACGATCTCGGGCAGCGAGAAGTGCGTCGAGCAGCTCACGCACGAGCAGCAGGTCGCGCTGATCGGTAGCGTCACGCAGGCGACGCCGCCGAAGGAGCCCGAGCCGCCCGAGGACGACACCAAGTTCACGCCGTGCGAGGTCGCCATCGCGGCGCCGGCGGCGTTCGGCGAGCCGCTGACCATCACCGGCGACGACCTCGCGTTCGCGGTGGCGCTGCGCCAGCACCGCCTCGTCGACACGTGCAACGAGGACAGCTGGCCGGAGAAGGCGAAGGCGTGCTTCGCGTCGGCGCTCGACGGCGCGAGCATCATGAAGTGCGTGGGCAAGCTCCCCGACCGCGCGCAGACCGGCGCGATCACGGCGGCCGTCGCGGCGCAGGGGCTCGCGGACAAGACGTTCGCGGCGCGCAAGGTCGCGGCGAACATCGCGTGCCCGAAGGTCGTCGGGAAGCACTACGGCGAAGCGGCGTGGAAGGACAAGCTCTCGAAGGTCAAGCCGGCGGACCGGAAGGCCGCGATCGCGTCGTCGCGCGCGCGGATGACGAAGGCGTGCACCACCGACAAGTGGCCCGCCACGGTGCGCGCATGCGTGCTCGTCGGCGGCGACTTCCCCGAGTGTACGATGCACGCGAGCGGCGTCGATCCGTGGGGCTATCCGGCGTTCGGCGTCGTCGTGCCGACCGGGGTGCCCGCCTGTGACAAGTACATCGCGGCGATCGCGAAGCTCGCCGAATGCCCGGGCGCGAAGGACATGCGCGACGGGCTGCTGCAGGCCGTGAGCACGGCGACCTCGACGATGTCGGAGCTGCCCGAAGAGTCGCGCAAGGTGATCGCGGAGGTTTGCGTGCAGGGAATGGAGTCGGTGAATTCGCAGGCGAAAGAGCTCGGCTGCAAGCCCTAGCGCCCGCGGTTGCGCGAGACTTGTCCTGATGGCGGACCTGGTCCTCAGCGTCGTACAGGAGCCGAGCGATGACGTCGGCGCCCTCGCCGGGCTCGCGATCGGCGACGGCATGATCGTCGCGGTCGGCGGCAGCACGGACGCGAGCTCGACGGTCCTCGCGTCGTCGAACGCGCGCGACTTCGAGACGCGGACCACCCCGCACCCGCACGGCCTGCGCGCGGTGTTCGTCGGAACGGATGCGGTCTGGACGTGCGGCGAGGGCGGGCTGCTCGCGGTGTCGCGCGACCACGGCGGGTCCTGGACCGCGCTCGCCACGGGGACCACGGGTGGCCTGTACGGGCTCGCGTGCGCGCCCGACGGCGCGGTGTGGGTCGTCGGCGAGGCCGGCTTCGCGGGGCGGCTCGCGCGGGGCGCCGAGGTGGTGGAGCGGATCGCGCTCGGAACGACGGCCCGGCTGACGGCGGTGCATGCCGCGAAGACCGAGGTCGTGATCCTCGGCGGGGACGGCAAGCTGCGGCGCTGGCGCGAGGGGGCCGTGACCGAGGTGGCGACCGGCTCCGACCGCGCCGTGACGGGGCTCGCGATCACGCGGGGGTCGTGGATCGTCGTGGGGGACGGCGGGTTCATCGGGCGGTCGCCGGACGGCGCGTGGTGGTCGCGCGTGAAGGTGGAGGCCGCGGTGGGCGCCGACCTCGCGGCCCTCACCGCGCTCGCGGGCGGCGAGCTCGTGGCGGCCGGCGCGCGGGGCACGATCCTCGTGTCGCGCGACGACGGGCGGACCTGGACCGCGGTGGCCAGCGAGATCACGGCGGACCTGTGGAGCGCGGCGCCGCTCGGGGCGGGCGCGCTGATCGGCGGCGACGAGGGGCTGCTCGCGAAGCTCGCGCCCGCGGGCGACGACGCGTGGGCCGATCACGCGGATATCTTCGGCCGCGCGCAGCCGCTCGACGCGGCGTTCGTGGCCGGGCCACGCGGGTTCATCACGGGCGGCGGGCTCGCGACGTACGCGGCGCTCGCCGGCGACGGGGAGCACCCGGGCCGGGTCGACCCCGACGAGGTGACGGCCTTCCGCGCCCGCTACGGCGTCGCGGCGCCGCCCGAGGTGGTCGCGTTTCGCGCGTTGACCGCGGGGCTCGCGGCAGCGGGGACGTTCGCCGAGCTGCGCGCGGACCTGGCGGCGCCGGCCGAGCCCGGGAACCTCTTCGAGCGCGCCGTGCTCGCGGACCAGCGCGCGGCCGCCGGCACCGAGCTCGTCGACGCCTTCTGCGGCGTCTTCCACCTCGGCACGCTCTCTCGCGGCGACAGCTATCACATGGAGCTCTACGAGCCGGACGGCGCTCGCCAGGTGCTCCACTTCGCGCGGACCACGCGCGCGTTCTCGGGCGTCGTCGCGGATTCCCTCGACAGCCTCGTGTACCTGACGGCGATCACGATGGCGGGCTCCGCCGAGGTCATCTCGCGTGACGCGTATCGCATCGGCCTCCGCAAGCTGCGCGGCAAGGTGGCGCCGCCGCCCGAGGTCGGGATGGCCGCCCGCGATCCGGACTTCGTGGCCCTCGAGCCCGAGCGCCGCGACTCCGAGTTCCTGTTCTTCCGGTCGCGCTGGATCCGGGCGCTGCTCGCGCACGACCCGGCGGCCGAGATCGCCGAGCTGTTCGCGCCGCACCTGAACCAGGTCGTCCCGACCGAGCTGCTGGAGGCGCGCTTCGAGGCGTGCGCGGAGCGGATCCCGACGGCGCTCTACGCCACCTGGCGCGCGTATCTGTTCGACGAGCCGGAGCTGCCGCGCTACCTCGAGATCGCGCGCGGGCACGCGGCGCAGCTCGTCCGCGACGCGGCGCAGCTGATCGGCGAGCTCCTCGGGGGACGCGATGACCTCGGCACGATCACGGACGTCCGCGGGTGGCTCGCGGCGTTCCGCGCGCTCGATCTGGATCCGCGGCGGTCGCGCCCGGCGGAGGCGCCGGCCGTGGCCGCCCCGGCCGCCGGGGGCGATGACGTGGCGAGGGAGCTCGCGCGGACGGCGCCCGAGGCGTGGGCCGACCTCGCGTGGCGCTGGCTCGATGACGGCGCGGCCCACCGGGCGCTCCTCGCGCAGCTGGCGGCGTCGGATGTCGCCGGTCGGCAGGTCGCGGCGCTCGCGGCGCTCTCGGCGCTGCCGCAGGAGGCGCGGGCGATCGCGCTGCCGCGGCTCGCGGCGGAGCTGGCGCCGGCGCTCGAGGCCGTGCTCGTCGGGAGCCTCGTGCGCGGCGATGCGCTGACGGACGGCGATGACGACGCCGACGATGCCATGGCGGACACGGCGCCCGGGTGGGACGCGATCGACGCGGCCCTCCAGCCGATCTACGAGGGCCAGGAGCCGAAGCACTACGGCACGGTGTTGCCCGCGATGCTCGGCGGCAACGACCCGCTGCACGGCATCTCGGCGTACGTGCGTGACCTGCCCGTGCCGCACTTTCACTTCATCACGTACGGCTTCACCGATCTGTTCCAGAAGGAGACGGACGATCCCGCGGAGAGCGGTTTCGGGTTCGAGCTGACGTTACGCCTCGTCCGCGCGCCGGACGAAGACGCACCGCCGCCGTGGGCGCTCGACTTCTTGCAGAACCTCGCGCGCTACGTGTTCGGGAGCGGCAACCGGTTCGCGCCCGGCCACAAGATGGGCCTGAACGGGCCGATCGCCCTCGACGCCGGAACGAAGATCACGGCGATCTTGTTCGCCGACGACGCGGAGCTCGGGGCGATCGAGTCGCCGTTCGGCGCGGCGCGGTTCGTCCAGATCGTGGGGATCACCGACGACGAGTACAAGCTGATCCAGGAGTGGTCCACGACGGGGCTGGTCGACATGCTGAAGACGCAGCGGCCGTACCTGACAACCGACCTGGCGCGCGGCTCGCTCCTCGATGACCCCGAGGTCGCGGCCGAAGTGCGCCGCCGGGTGGCGGCGGAGGGGTCGTCCGAGGATCTGTCGTTCGGCGGGGACCTCACGATCGAGAAGCGCGAGGCGGGCGGCGTGACGCTGCGGCTCGGCGCGCTGTACGCGGCGTCGCTGCCGCGCGCGATGCGCGGGCGGCTGCAGCACCAGCGGACGTACGAGCTGCGCGGGCGTGGCGCCCAGCTGCGGCTCGCGCCGGGCCCCGAGAGCAGCGTCGTGCTCGACGAGGATGGCGCGACGTTGACGCTCGCGCCGGCGCTGGTCGCGGAGATCGAGCACGACCTGCGCGACGCGCGGAGCGGCACGTACACGTTCGCTGCCTTCACGGGGCTCGAGATCGTGGTGGCGCCGACGTTCATCCGCGACCAGAGCGGCCGGGCCACGGACGTCCGCGGCGTTCCCGATCTGGCGGAGGCCCAGGTCCTGATCGCGGCCGAGAACGCGCGGCTCGACGCCGACGCGCCCGATCCGGATTCGGAGCTCGAGGACGACGACGCGGACGACGCGGACGACGACGATGACACCGAGCCACCCGCCGAGCCGCCGGATCCCGCCCACATCCGCGCTGCGCTGGCGATGACCGGCCGCGCGCTCGCGCTGTCCCCCGACGACGACGACACGCAGTTCACCCACGCGATGCTGCTGCTCGACCTCAGCCGCACGGGCGACGAGGACAGCGTCGAGAAGCTGCTCGAGCTCCTCCCGGCGTTCGAAGAATCGACGCGCCTCAACATCGCCACGCGGATGGGCAAGGCCGAGCACCCGCGGTTCGCCGAGGCGGTCGACCTCGCGCTCGGTGAGTCCTTACCGGAGCGCATCCTCGCGGGAAGCACGACGCCGACGGCGGACGGCCGCGAGATCGCGTCGTTCGGCGACGCCGCCGAGGAGATCTACGAGGAGCTCGGCGAGGCGATCCTCGCGCGCGCGCCCGATCGCCTGCCGCGGTTCGTCAGCCTCCTTCCGGACAGCATCCCGCTCCTCGCGAAGCTCGCCTATCACGCTGCGAAGGCGAACATGCGCGACCAGGCGATCACGCTGTACGAGCGCGTCGTTGCGTTGCCGATGCCGGACGATGGCGACGAGCGCACGGAGTACCTGCGGGCGCTGAACAACCTGTGCATCCACCTCCACGCGGCGGGGCAGCTCGAGGCGGCAGCGCTCGTCGCCGATCGGGCGCAGCCGGTCGCGCACGAGAACCCGTTCATCTATCACGCCGCCGCGTGCGCGTATGTCGGGGTCGGTGACTTCGCGCGCGCCGTGCAGCAGGTGCGGCTCGCGATCGAGCACCGATACGAGAACCTCGCCGACCTCGAGCACGACGCCGACCTCGGCTCGCTGCGCGACATGCCGGAGTTCCAGGCGGCGTTCCGCGACTGGCACGCGCGCCAGGAGGGCAACTAGTGGCGACGGCGGTGACGATCCAGGGCCACGAGCTCAAGCACGGCGAGACCGCGTTCGCGTTCCTGGTGCTGCGGCTCGTCGCGCCGCTCGCGCGCGGGCCGCTGGCCGAGCTGATCCGCCACCTCGCGCCGGTGGTGCCGGACGCAGAGGGCTTCATCGAGGGATTGCCGGAAGAGCTCGAGGCGCCGATGCGCATGCTCGGCGTGCCGTGGGGGCCGCCGGAGGATGCGGTGGAGATGGCGACGCAGCGCTCGGTGATCGCGGCGGCGAGCGCGCTCGGCGTCGAGGCGATGTGGTTCTTCCAGACCGGCACGAGCCTGCCGCTGCGGGACGCCGAGGACGACGAGGACGACGAGGACGACGAGACGGACGAGGACGACGAGGACGACGGAGACGTCGAGTCTGGTTGGGACGACGATGACGACGCGGGCGCGATGTCGCCGGCCGCGGTCGACGATGATGGCGATGATGACGGCGACGAGGACGAGGACGACGTCACGTGGTCCCACGGCGAGCCGCAACAGGTCCCGACGGTCCGGTTTCCGGTGGAGAACTACCCGGCGATCCTCGAAGAGCTCGACTGGGACGATTTCGGCATCAGCGTGAAGCTCGCGGGCTCGTTCACGCAGGGTGAGGCGACGGCGTTGCTCGGCTTTCACACGCTGTGGCTCGCGCCGTACGGCGAGCGCTATCGCAACGCGGCGGTCACGGTCGATCGGCGACATCACTCCGCGCACCTGTGGGTCGATCGGTTCGCGGTGCCGGTGTCGAACGCGATCCAGGTGCACCACTTGCTGTGGGTGCTGTCGAAGCTCGACGAGGTCGTCCCGATCATTCACGCGCGGTTTGGCGGGGCATCGATGAGCCAGAAGTACGCTGGGCTCGTCGGGGATGAGAGCGAGCCGTTCGTGCTCGGCGGCAACCCGCTGCTCGCGGTGCATGCGATCGGCGGGGCCGAGGCGGTCGATGCGTGGATCGCGGACGCGGCGGAGTGGTCCAAGGAGGAGATCGCCGCGATGCTGCGCGAGCTGGCGATCGAGATCGTGACGGGCGGGGAAGAGGAGGAGGACGACGACGACGACGATGGCGACGATGGCGACGATGACAATGACGAGGACGACGACGAGGAAGACGAAGACGACGACGGCGACGGCGGACCCGGGTCCGACCAGCCCGAGCCCGAGCGCGACTCTGTGACAGTTGCCGGAACCGCTTCCGGAACCGCATCCGGCACCGGCACCGCTTCCGGCACCGGAACCGCTTCCGGCACCGGCACCACCGCCACCGCCCCCGCCGCTGCATCTCCCGGTCGCGGGCTGGCGCTCTTCGCGCCCGCGCTCCTCCTCGCCCGCGCCTCCGCCGGCCTCCTGGACCCCCGCGCGGCGGCCCGCCTGCTCCCCGTGCTCGACCCGATCGCCATCGGCGTCGCCGAGCCGCGCCGACGGGCCGTCGCCGACATCCTCGGCGCCCTCCGCTACCGGCCGGCCGTCCCCGGCCTCATCAAGCTCCTCGAGGACGTCCGCATCACGAGCGCGCTCGACGCCGTCGGCAAGGAAGATCTCGTCGCCAGCGCGGTCGCCGCCCTCGGTGCCATCGGTGATCCCGCCGCCATCCCCGCGCTCTCCGGCGTCGCGACCGCGCCCGGACCCCACAACGACGAACCGCGGGCGCTCGCCGGCGATGCCATCGCCGCATGCCTCGCGAGCTCGCCGCACCCGCGTGACGTCGACGACGCTGTCCTCGACGCCCTCCTCGCATCGGGAGCCGCGCGCACCGAGCGTCTCGAGACGGCCACGTGCCTCTACGCGGTCGCGCGCATCGCGACCCAGCTCGAGCCCGCGCGCCAGACGGCCGTCCGCGCCCGCCTCGCGGCCCTCGCCGCGCCCGCCGACGAAGATGCGATGGTCCACCTCGCTCGCCTCACCGCGCTCGCCGCCGCCGGCCAGCCGCTCGAGGCCGCGCAACTCACCGAGCTGCGCGCCATCCTCCACGGCGCCCTGACCGAGATCGGCTACGACCACGCGGCCACCGTCGCCACCGAGCGCGCGGCCATCGCCGCCGCCCGGATCGCACCCGCGCTCGCCGCGCTCGTCGACGCCGCGGACCTCACCTGGCTCACGCGCTTCGACGAGCCCGCCCTCCGCGCCGATGCGCACGCGCTCCTCGCCCAGCTCGGCCACCCCATGCCGCCGGCGGCCGTCTTCGACGCGCCCGCCGCCGAGGCCCTCGAGGACCGCGAGCTCGCCCGCCTGATCGGCGAGCCCCACGTCGTCGGCCGCGCCGCGCTGATCGACGAGGCCCATCGCCGCGACCTCTCCTACGCTCGCTCCGCGATCCGCGGCGCCGTCGAGGCCGCGCTGCACGCGATGATCGAGGACGACATCATCCTCGACCACGTGCGCCGCTTGCTCGCCGCCGGCATCGAGGCCCTCCGCGGTGATCGCGAGGTCCTCAGCATCGCGACCGTCGCCCAGGCGCGCTATGTCCTCGGGGAGGACCCGATGCAAAAGGACCCGAACGACGAGCTCCCCGAGATCCCGGTGGAGCCCGACCACTCGGAAGACGAGGACGTCAACTAGCCTTGTCGCCCGTCACGCCTGTCACGCCTCTGGACCCCGAGGTCGACTACACGCTCGCCCTCGAGCTCGACGAGCCCGACGACGCTGCCGCGCTCGCCGCGAAGCTCGCCGCTCAGATCGGCCAGCCCGTCGCGAGCCTGCCGGCGCTCGAGGTCCGCAAGCGCTCCGTCGATGCGCGGCGCGGGCGCGTACGCTTCCACGTCGTCGTCGGCGCCGTCCGCAGCGAGTCGATCGGCGGGGCCCCCCTGCGCGCCACTGCCGGCGAGCCCGTGATCATCGTCGGCGCGGGCCCGGCCGGGCTCTTCTGCGCGTACGAGCTCGCGCGCGCCGGCGTGCGCAGCATCGTCCTCGATCGCGGCAAGCCAGTGCAGGCGCGGCGCCGCGACCTCAAGGGCCTCACGCAGCACGGCCGCGTCGACGAGGATTCGAACTACTGCTACGGCGAGGGCGGGGCAGGCACGTACTCCGACGGCAAGCTCTACACGCGGTCGCACAAGCGCGGGGACGTCCGCGACGTCCTCGAGGTCCTCGCGATCCACGGCGCCCCGGAGTCGATCCTCGTGGACGCTCGCCCTCACATCGGGTCGAACAAGCTACCGCGCGTGATCACCGCGCTGCGCGAGGCGCTGGAGGCCGTCGGCAGCGAGGTGCGCTTCTCCGCGCGCGTGACGGACGTCGTCGTCCACGCGGGCCGCGCCGTGGGCGTGCGCCTCGCCGATGGCGGCGAGCTCGTCGGCCGCGCCGTCGTGATGGCCACCGGGCACTCCGCGCGCGACGTGCTCGACCTGCTCGCGCGCGCCGGCGTCCGCCTCGAGGCGAAGCCGTTCGCGATGGGCGTGCGCATCGAGCACCCGCAGCCGCTGATCGATCGCATCCAGTACGGGCGCGCGGCCGGCCACGCGAAGCTGTCCGCCGCCGCCTATCGCCTCGCCGACACCCCGCCCGGCGGCCGCGGCGCCTTCTCGTTCTGCATGTGCCCCGGCGGCTGGATCGTCCCCGCCGCGACGGAGACGGACGGCGTCGTGGTCAACGGCATGAGCCTCTCGCGCCGGGACTCGCCGTTCGCCAACAGCGGCATGGTCGTGGCGATCGAGCTCGCCGACCTCGCACAGCTGGACCTCCCCTCACCGCTCGGCGGCATCGCGCTACAGCGTCAGCTCGAGCGCGCCGCGGCCACGGCCGGTGGCGGGATGCTCCGCGCCCCGGCCCAGCGCGTCACCGACTTCGTGGCCGGCCGCGTGTCGACGACCCTGCCGCGCACGAGCTACGAGCCGGGCCTCACGAGCGCGGACGTCGCCGCCGTCCTCGACAGCACTGGCCTGCCGCTGTCGCGGCGCCTGCGCGAGGCCCTGCGCGCGTTCGACAAGCAGCTCCACGGCTTCGTGACCGCCGAGGCGATCGTCGTCGGGGTCGAGTCCCGCACGTCGTCCCCGGTCCGCGTGCCACGTGACGCCGTCACGCTCGCATCGCCAGACCTCGCCGGGCTCTACCCGTGCGCGGAGGGCGCGGGCTACGCCGGCGGCATCGTGTCCGCCGCGCTCGACGGGATCCGGGTCGCGCGGGCCGTGCTCGAGCCTGGCGCCTAGTGCTCCGACGGTGGAAAACTGCTCCGGCTCCGCGGCCGACCGTCGCCGATCGCTTCGTTGCCGCGCCTCGCGACACCCGGTAGCGCTTCGGGGCGGCGCCTCGCGCTCGCCGCGGCTTGGCCGCGGTTCACGGGCACATCCCGACGGTCGAAGCACTAGAGCAGCAGGCGCAGGCCGAAGCTGACGCTCGCCGTCGAGTTCTGCGACAGGTTGCCCTGCGCGAACACCTTGAGCCGCCACAGGTTCACCTGCACGCCGGCGAGGGCGCGCAACGCGGCCGGGCTGCCGGTGTTGTTGCCGCTCGCCGTGATCTTGACGTTGCCGACGTTGGTGCCGTCGGAGGCGGTCACCGTGCCGTCGAGGTTCGCGTCGATGCTCGTCTTGCCGGCCGTGAAGTCGATGCCGCCGCCGACGTACACGCTGAGCAGCTCGAGGATGCGGAGGCCCGTGGTGGCCTCGACCGGGATCGTGAGCGCGTTCGACGTCAGATCGAACGTGCCGGCCGAGCTCATCGAGAGGGTCTGCTGCATATTGCCGGCGCCGACGACGTAGCTGTCCTTGATCGTGTCCTTCACGCCGAGGGTCCAGCGCGTGTACTCGAGGCCCGTCGTGAGATCGATGCCGATCCAGCGGAGCGCCACGGCGGCGCCGCCGTCGCTCTCGGGCTGTACGAGGCGGTACTGGAGGTGCGCGCCGGCCGACGTCAGATCGCCCGCGAGCTTGGCGGTCGCGGCGCTCTCGTAGAAGCCGTTCGCGAACAGCGACACGCGAGGGAGGCCCATGCCCTTCAGGTTGCCGCCGATCATGATGCCGAAGTTCGCCGCGCCGCCGCCGGTCGGGTGGTCGCTCTGGTTGATGGCGTCGGGGCTCGAGACGGCGACGTTGCCGGCGACGCCGATCATGAAGTCGTCGGACGCCGACGCGTAGTCGACGCCGAGGCCGCGGTTCGAGAACGACGTGGCGTTGGTGAACGAGCGCAGGAAGCCGGCGACGTTCGTCGTCTGGTAGGCGTCCTGGACGCGGCTCGTGATCTGATCCTGGAGCTGCGCGGGCGTGAGGCCGGCCCGCGTCGCGAACGCCTGTCCATCGGGGGTCAGCGTGACGACCGTGGTGGCGACCGGATCGTCCGCGCGCGCGACGCTGGCGCCGACGAGAGGAGACACCAGCACCAGGGACAGCAGGGCAGGGCGCATGGCTCATCCTACAACGAGGCGCTGTGCGCGAGCGTGACGGCGCTCTCGCTTTACAGCCGCGCGATGCCGGCGCGCACGCCGACGCGCGGGACCCAGCCGAGCAGCGCACGCGCGCGCGTGCTCTCGTAGTGCAGGCGCGCCAGCGCGGACTGCAGGCGGTACACGCTGATCGGGCTCGCCTTGCCCAGCGCACCGAGCGGCACCTCCGAGAGCCTCCCGAGCGCGAACAGGAGGCCCCGCGGCACGTGCAGCACCGGCTTGCCGCCACCGGCCGCGTCGAGCACCTCGTCCTGCGTCAGGTGCGCGGAGTCGACGAGCTGGATGACCTCGCCGTGCGTCAGCGCCGTCTGCGTCGCCTGCACGATCGCGTCGACAACATCGTCGATGTAGACGAGCGGCAGCTCGAGGGTACCGTCGCCGAGGACGAGCCAGCCGCCGCCGGGGCCGGGCAGCGCGCGCGCGACCGCGCCGGTGATGAGCGGAATGCCGCCGCCGAAGATCTGTCCCGGCCGCAGGATGACGCACGGCAGGCCGGTCGCCGCGGCCAGCGTGACGAGCTTCTCGGCGGCGAGCTTCGCGCGCGTGTAGGCCCCGCGCTCGGCGGCCCGCGGCTCGAGGGCGGCGGTCTCGTCGACGGGTGCCGGGCCCGCGGCGCCCGCCCCATCGACGACCGACAGCGACGAGATGT
Source organism: Deltaproteobacteria bacterium (assembly GCA_025353585.1). Lineage (GTDB taxonomy): Bacteria > Myxococcota_A > Polyangia > Haliangiales > Haliangiaceae > JABFXX01. Next base: position 30,248 of record JANXOM010000334.1, on the reverse strand, counting down.
ACACGAGCTGCACCACGCCATGCGTCCCGCATGCGGCGAGCACGTTCCGCGTACCGGTCACGGTGCCAGCCTCGTGCTCGGCCCAGCTACCGGTCATCGCGGCGCCCGCGTGGATCACCGTCCGCGCGCCGCGCACGGCGCGGTCGACGGCGGCCGCATCGGCGAGATCGCCGAACGCGTACTCGACGCCGTCCGCGACCTGATCGGGCATCCGGCGCACGAACACGCGCACGCGCTGACCCTCGGCGCGCAGCCGAGCAACGATCGCGCGGCCGAGCGCGCCGCTCGCGCCCGTGACGAGGACCGGCACCGTCTCCGACAGCGGCCACGTCGCCGGCGCGGTCGCGCGGTCGGTCACCACCTCGTCCACGGTGCGCGCCACCGCCGCCACGCGCGCCGCCCACGTCTCGCCCGCCATCGCCGCCGACCGCGCCGCGCGCGCCGCCGGATCGCCCTCGCCGAGGGCCGTCTCGATCGCGGCGAGGAAGCTCGCCGGATCGCGCGCCACGTGGGCCAGGTGCGCGTAGCGCAGCACCTCGGGCACCGCCGTCGACACCACGGGTACGCCCGCCGAGAGGTACTCGCGGAGCTTGAGCGGGTTGACGAACTGCATCCGCTCGTCAAGGCGATACGGGATGAGGCCGACGTCGAAGCCCTTGCAGTACGCGGGCAGCTCGGCGTGCTTCCTCTGACCGAGCAGGTGGATGTTCGGGATGCCGGCGATCGGGCCGAGGTCGTCGAGGGCCTGGCCGACGAGCGCGATCGACCAGTGCGGGCGTGCCTTCGCGACGTACGCGAGGAGCTCGAGGTCGACCCAGTCGCGCAGCGTGCCGTAGAAGCCGATGCGCGGGCCGGGGAGGGCGGCGAGGTCGGCGGGGAGGGGCAGCGCGGGGTCGAGCGCGCGCGCGAACTGCGCGTGATCGACGCCATGGGGCGCGAGGAACGTGCGCGGGTTCCTCGCGCGCTTCGCGGTGGCGAGCGCCTCGTTGATGGCGAACACCGCGTCGACCTTGTCGAGCAGGGCTTGCTCGTTGGCCACGGTCTGCGCGCGGTCGAGGTAGCCGAACATCGACCACTCGTCGACGCAGTAGTAGATCGCGGCGTCCTCGCCCAGCGTCCCGACGTAGTCCGCCACCGTCGGCAGGAACGTCCACAGATGGAAGTGGTCGATGCCGAGCCGCCGACGCACCGCCCGGATGGTGGCGCGCAGGATCTGCCGGTTGATCGCACGCGCGGCCGGGTTGTGGGGGAGCGGCAGCACGAGCGGGCTCATCACCCACAGGTCGTTCTCGACGTTCACCGGCCCGCGCGCGAACTCGCGCAGCTTGCGCTGGATCTTGCCGAGGTCGCGGCCGCTCGCGAGGCTCGGCGTGCGGGTGGCGATCGAGTTGAGCCACAAGACGCGGCGGGTCTTCGCGAGCTCGCGAAGTACGTGATGGTTCGAGGTGGGATCCTCGCTCCAGTCCTTGGCGAATGCGACGATCGGTACTGGCACGTGCACTCGTGTGGCAAGGTACTCGCCCGATGTGTCGCCAGGCAATCGTCGCCGCCGCGTTCGCGTGCCGGGCGCTCGCGCTCGCTGCGTGTGGCGGGCACGCCCCCGTCGACCCGGGGCCGGCGTTGCAGATCCTCGGCGAGGGGACGGTCGTCCGGAGTGGAGATCCGGTCCCCGTCACGTCACCGTACTTCGACGGCACGACGCTGCGCCTCACGGCCGCGCGCGGCGAGACGCTCGGCATCCAGGTGCTGCATCGCGGCGGCGGGCGCACGGGCCTCGCGATCGGCGCGAGCGAGGTGGCGATCCGCGGCTTCGAGGTCCGGCGCGCGCGCGTGACGCGCCCGTCGACCGCGATGTTCGGCGGGAGCCGCGGCGCGGGCGACTATCCCGATCTCCTGGTCGAGAAGCCCGAGCCGCAGACCGACCCCGCGTACTTCGAGATCGCGGTGGGCGCGACCGTGACGCCGGCGATCGTGCACGGCGAGCTCGCCGTCGCGGGTCGGCGCGTTCCGGTCGTCCTCACCATCACGACGGCGATCCTGCCGCCGCTGCCGGTGGAGGGCGTGTGGGCGTACGAGGACCCGCGCGAGCTCGCGTGGGCGAAGTTGCCGCCGTCCACGCTCGAGGACGCCAGCGCGTCGGAGCGCGCGTGCATCGCGCTGGCGCGCCGGTACGGCGTGCTGCTGTCGCCGGATCTGCCGATCTCGGCGTGGCCGGCGCGCAAGGACCTGCTCGCGGGCGCGCCCGACGTGCCGGCGCGGATCCCGGCCGAGCCCGTCGCGGCCGCCGCCGACGTGCGCGCGTGGATCGCGGCCACGGCCGGCACGCACCAGGTGCCGTTCGCGATCCCTCTCGACGAGCCGCGCGATGCGGCGGCGTGGGCGGCCGTGCGCGCGCTGTCGGCGGCGGTGCGGGCCGCGGGCGGCGGGCCGGCGAGCTTCCGCTACGCCGTCACGGCGGCCCCCCGCGCGGAGATGGGCGATGCGATCGACCTCTACATCGCGCCGGACGCCGCGCACCTGACCGGCGACACGGTGGCGCGCTGGACGTACAACGGGCGGGCGCCGGCGGCGGGCTCGCTCGTCGTCGACGCGGATGAGCCAGGTCCGCGCACGTGGGGGTGGATCGCGTGGCGCTACCAGATCGCGACCTGGTACGTGTGGGACGCGCTGTACTGGCACGATCGCCACAACCGCCACGGCGCGGACCTCCCGGGCCGCGCGACCGCCGCGGCGACGGACGCCGTCTCCTTCGACGATGGCGAGGATCACGGCAACCTCGACGGCGTGCTCCTCGAGCCAGGGGACGCCGCGACGCCCTGCCGCCCCACGTTGCGCCTCGCGCAGCTGCGCCGCGGGCTCGAGGATCGCGCGTTGCTCGACGCCGCGTTCGCGTGTGATCCGGCGGCCACGAAGCTCCTCGCGGAGCGCGTGATGCCGCGCGCGCTCGGCGATGCCACCGGTGCCGCCGCGTGGCCCGCGTCGGATGCGGACTTCGAGCGGGCGCGCGTGGAGCTCGTGACCCTCGCCGCCGCGTGTGGTGACCGGCGGCCGCGTTAGTTCGACGCGCAGGCCGGCGACGTCGGGACCGCGACGCCGTCGGGCCGCTCAGCCTTCGACGAGCACGGTGCCGACGACCTTGCTCGCGCCGAGCTGGTCGACGGACTTGCGGAGCTCGCGCGCCGTGGTCCTGCGCGCGCGGGTCGCCAGCAGGACGGCGTCGGCGGCGTCGGACATGAGGTTCACGTCGGCCGAGCCGAGCACCTGCGGCGCGTCGATGATGATGTGCTCGTAGCCGGCGACGCGCAGCCGCTCCATCGCGATCGCGAAGGCCGGCGCGTCGAGGAGCTGCGACTTCTCGATGCGCGGGTTGATCGCGGCGACGTGCAGCCACATCTGCGGGATCTCCACGAGGCTCCACGGCAGCTGCGGCTGGTGGCGGTGCGCGGCGAGCTGCTCGGCGAAGCACCATGGCGGCACGAGCTTGAGCGCGTTCGCGAGCGCCGGACGCCGCACGTTCCCGTCGCACAGGAGCACCTTGGCGCGGCCGCACTCCGCGAGCGCGAGCGCGAGGTTCAGCGCCACGGTGGTCTTGCCGTCGCCCTCGAGCGGACTCGACACGACGACGACCTGCGGCCGGCCGATCTCGAGCAGGTGATGCCGGAGCACGCGGAACGACGCCGCGCGCTCGGAGTCGGGGTCGATCACCATCGCCAGGCGGCCGTCGGGCGGCTCGTCGGGCAGGTGGTGCTGGGACAGCGAGATCTCCGGCGGCGCCAGGCCCGGGTGCGCGCTGCTGCCGCTGCCGACGACGACGCCCGGGTGCTTGAGCGGCGGCGACAGGGTCGTCGGGCGTCCGAACACGGCCAGGTTCGCGGCCTCGCCGCGTGGCACGTGCGCGACCTGCGGGGGCTGCTCGTTGCCGTTCGCGTCGAGCGCCATCATGGGCTGCGTGACGAGCGGGATCGGCGCGGGGCGGCGTTCGCCGGACGCGCCCGGCGGGAGGTCGCCGTACCGGCCGGGGGTCTTGCGCGTGGTCACGAGCCGTCCTCGAGTGTACGCATACCATCCGCCGCCTTGCGGCGCCGGGCAGGGGCGTACGCCACGGTGGGCGGGATGACCGCGAGGACCGCGAGCCCGATGTCGTCGATGTCGCCGCGCCGATAGATGCGGTCGTCGAGGAGCGCCAGGCCAATGACCACGGCGAACCCGAGGAGCAGGAACAGCACCATGCCGGCGATCAGAAAGATCGTCTTGCCGGGGCCGCTCGGCTTCACGGGCTTGAACGCCGGGTCGACGACCGAGAGGCGGTCCTGCTCGGCGAGCTTCTGGCTCGCGTCGAGCTGGGCGTGGAAGGCGGAGTCGGCGAGGGTCGAGACGCGGTCGCGGCCCTCCGTGACCTGCCGGCGCAGGCCGGCGTGCTCGGTCTCGAGCTTGACGATCCAGTTCGTCGAGGTGTCGGCGCTCGCGTCGGCGGCCGCGCCCGAGCCCGCCGCAGGTGCCGGGGCCATGCCGGCGGCCCGGCGCTGCTCGTCGTTGATCTGACCGTCGAGCGTCTGCAGGTCCTTCTGCAGCTTCACGCGATCCTCTGCGCTAGCCGGTGCGATCGGCTGCTCGATGTCCGCGGGCACGCTCGCCTGGGCGCGGCGCAGCTTGGCCGTGGCGGCGGTGACGCGCTCCTGGGCGCTGATCACCGACGGGTGCTTCTCGGTGTACTTCGACAGCGCGTCCTCGAGCCCGCGCTGGGCCCCCGCGAGCTCGCGCTGCGCGTCGGCGACGACGGCCTCGGCGGCGAGCTTCTCGGGCGTCGCGGGCATCATCACGCGGACCGGGGCCGCGTCCGGCGGGGCATCGAGGCGCGCCTGGATGCGCTGCTTCTGCCGCTCGAGCGCATAGAGCCGGCTGTTGCCGGTCGGGATGACCTTTTGCGTCTGCGCCTTGCCGACGGTGCGGATCGCGGCGCCTTCGCCCTGCGTGTTCGGGTCCTGCGCGAACTCCGGGTGCTTGGCCAGGAACTCGGCGAGCGCCTGCTCGCGCGCGCCGAGGTCCTTCGACGCCATGTCCTTCTGCGTCTGCGCGAACGAGACCGTCGCCTGCGCCTGCTCGTTGCGGAGCGCTTCGTCCTTGTCCTGGAGCAGCTTCGTCAGCTTCTCGGTGACGAGCTTCGCGCGCTCGGGATCGCTATCGGAGAACGTGATGCGAAACGCGTTCGCGCCCCGGGTCTCCCAGCGGATCGCGAGGCGGAGCTTGTCGATCGCCTGATCCTCGTCGGCGGCCGGGATCTGCGGATACGGGTTCACCTTCGGATCCCGGGTGATGTTCTCAAGCAGCGAGTGCGCCATCAACAGCTCGTGATAGCGGTCGCCGATGTTGCGCTGGACCTCCTCGGCGCGACCCGTGAACAGCGTCGACGCGATCCGCTCCTGGTAGAACAACGTGGCCCACGACTGGTACACGCGCGGGCGCGTCATCGCGAAGGCGAACGAGACGCCGACGCCGATCACGGCGAACAGCGCCAACATGTACCAGTACCGCACGGCCTTCCGCGCCACGTCTCCGAGCTTCTGCAGCCGGTCGCGAGGGGTTACCGTTGAGATCTCCATCGCAGGAAGGATGGTACACGACGGCGCAAGGCACCACGTGTCTCGAGTGCCCCGACGTCGTCGCCTGGAAATCCAGGGATATGGCCCAGGACGGGGATCCCGAGCCGGGTGAGGTCGTCGAGGTCATGGAGCCGCCCGTCGAAGGCGCCGAACACGAGGGCGCTGCCCAGGAGCGTGCCGACCAGGACCACGGAGAGCACGAGGACGAGGACAAACCCGCCACGCTCGGCGCGCTCCGGCACGTGCTCCTCGACGACGCCGACCCGGACGTCGAGCCCGGCCTCGGCGATCTTGTCCGCCATGCCGTCGCGGCTGCTCTGCACCGTGGCCAACCGCTGGACGAGCTTGGACTTCTCGTGCGCGATCTCGGCGAGCTCGATCGTCAGCGCGGCGACAGCGCCGCCATGGCTCTCCGCGGTGGCCGTGCGCAGGTCGACGGTCTTCTGCGCGTCCTCGGTCGTCAGCGCGGCGATCCGGCGCGCGAGGCCGTCCCGCATGGCGGCCACGTCCTTGGCGAGGGCGGCGGCCCCCTGGCGCTGGCGCTCGCTGCTCGCGTCGATCACGATGTTCGCGAGGTCGCGCGCGACGCCGATGGCCGCGTCGGGATCCGTATCGCTGACCGTGATGCCGATGCGCGCCGAGTGTTCGGGGTTCGGGTTGTCCTCGTCGTAATACGCGAACGTGTTCTGCCAGACCTCGATCGCGAAGGACTCGCGCACCTGGGTGAGCGCGAACTCGTTCCCCATCGTGGCGCGGTTGCGGAACATGTTTCGCTGCTCGATCATCTTGAGCAGCCGGTCGTCGCTGATCAGCACCGTCGCGACGTATTCCTTGAGCTGCTCGACGGTGACCGGCGTACTCCCGCCCTTCTGCGCGAGGTCGCCCTCGGTCATCGCGATGACGACCTCGGCCTCGACGACCGGCGACTTGTGCGCGATCCGCCAGCCGACGAGCGCCGTCAGCGCCAGGGCCGCCAGGATCACCCGGAGCGGTCGCGTGCGCGTGCGGAGGGCGATCCGCTGGAGCTCGGTCTTGAGCCCCTTGCGCGTCGGCTGCTCCGACTCGAACCACGCATCCGCATCGCTGTAGCGGCGTCGGCTCACGCGCGATGCTCCGTCGCGGCCGCGGCGAGGACCGCGTGGAGCGCGGCCGCGCTGGCCGCCCATCCACCGCGCGCGCCGAGGTCCGCCACGACGGCCGGGTCGTACGGCGTGCCGAGCGCGGTCACGAGCGCCGCCGCGAGCGCCTCGGGAGCTCGGGGAGGGACGAGCGCGCCGAGCTCGGGGCGGGTGATCAGATCGGGGATACCGCCGACGGCGGAGGCGACGACGCGCCGGCCGGACGCGAGGGCCTCGAGCACCACGTTGGGCGTGCCCTCGCTGTGGCTCGGCAAGACGAGGACGTCGGCCGCCGCCATCCACACCGGGACCTCGGGCAGGGGGCGCGGGCCGAGCATGCGCGCGCGCTCGCCGCTCGGTGCGAGGGCGGCCTCGACCTCGCTGCGGAGCGGGCCCCCGCCAACGACGGCGAGCGTGGCGCCGGGGAGGGCGCCGAGGACGAGCGGCCAGGCGCGCGCGAGCTCGCGGCTGCCCTTCTCCTCCTTGAGGTTACCGACGTAGACGACGAGCGGGCCGGCGGAGAGCCCGAGCTCGCGGCGAGCGGCGGCCCGGTCACGCGGGTGGAACAGCTGCGCGTCGACGCCGTTCATCACGATCGCGATCTTGTCACGCGGCACGCCGAGCGCCACGACCGCGTCGCCGAGAGCGCGGCTGACGGCGACCACGCGCGCGGCCCGGGGCAGCGCCCACGCGGTCAGCGCCCGGGGACCGGGCATCTGCGCGACGACGTTGATGTCCGAGCCGTGCAGCTTCACGACGCTCGGCACGCCGAGGATCCGGCCCGCGATCACGGCCGCGAACCCATCGGGGTAGGCCCAGCTGCCGAGCACGACGTCGACCTTGCCGCGATAGCGGGCGACCAGCGGCGCGATCGACGCCGCGTACAGCGGGCCCCAGGTCGCACGAGCGAGGCGAGGCACGAACAGCGTACGCGGGTGGCGGACGGCGATGCCGTCGATGGTCTCGCGGCGCGGGACCCGGCCGAGCTTGCCCGCCGAGGACCAGCGCGCGAGCAGCCCCGCGCCCGGGTACCACGGGATCGTGGCGAGGACCTCGAGCTCGCACAGCTTCGCGAGCGCGGCGAACTGCTGACGGTTGAACGGCGCCGAGAGCGGCTCGGCGGCGTTGGGAAAGATCTTGGTGATCGCGAGGACGCGCATGGATTCTCGCTCCTCGCAGGGCCAGTTCGGATAGCGGCTGACTCACTCGCAGCCGGCGGCCGATTATAAATTGAAGACCTTGTCCATGCGCAGGAGCTTGAAGATGGCGAGCGGCTGGTCGCGCGCGCCGGTGATGGTCACCTGGCCACCCGCCGCGCGGACCGCCTTGTAGAGCTTGACGAGAGCGGCGACGCCCGAGCTGTCGATGAGGTCGAGGCCGACGAGGTCGACGAGCACCTTCGTCGGGCGCGTGACGACGAGCCGGTCGATCTCCTCACCGAGCGCCGGCGCGGTGTTGATGTCGAGCGAGCCCCGGATGACCAGGGTCGCTTCGTTGCCATTACGTGAAACGTCGAACGGTAGAGTCACTTGGAGCTCCCATTACGTAGCTGCTGAGCCGGCGCGGACAGATGTTTGCGTAGCCGCCAGAGGTTCGGCGGACCGGGCTCGTAGACGACCTCGTCGAGCATCGTCTTCGCGATATGAATGCCCATGCCGCCTTCGGGCAGCGTGTACTCGTCGAGCTCCTCCGGCAGCGGCGCGACCCCGTCGATGTCGAAGGGCACGCCGTGATCCTTGATCTCGATCATGATCTGGTCCGCGTCGGGGGTGATGGTGAGCTCGATGGTGCTCGCCTCCCCGTCACGGCTATATGCGTGGATGGCAACGTTATTGAAGATCTCCATGAACGCGGAGACCACGGCGGTGTCGAACGGGTCGCGGACGTCGTGGGCGAGGGCGTCGTTCGGATCGCGCTGCGTCGAACCCGACACGAGACGCGCGGCTTCCGCCACGGCGCGCACGGCGATCGCGCGATAGCGCAGCGTCCCCGGTAACGTCAGGCGGATCGGCGGGGCCATCTCTACGAGAACATAGCAGGCCGTGCTAGCTTGCAGGCGTGCTCCGTAGCGTTCGTTTCGCCAAGCGGGCGATCGACGTCGTCGTCGGTGCCGCGGGCCTCGCGCTGTCCGCGCCGCTGATCCCCGTCATCGCGGCCGCCATCTACTTCGAGTCACCGGGTCCGGTGTTCTTCCGGCAACGGCGGGCCGGGAGCCTGCGCGACATCACGAACGAGAACGGCAAGCGGCGCCTGCATTTCGACGAGTTCGACATGCACAAGTTCCGCACGATGATCGTCAACGCCGAGGCGAAGACGGGCGTCGTGGTCGCGGGCGCAAACGATCCGCGCATCACGAAGGTCGGCGCGTTCCTGCGCAAGTCGCGGCTCGACGAGCTGCCGCAGTTCTGGGACGTCCTCCGCGGCAAGATGAGCATCGTGGGGCCGCGGCCCGAGCGGCCGGAGCTGCTGCAGGATCTGTCGCACGCGATCCCGCTGTTCGAGGAGCGCATGCGCGACGTCAAGCCAGGCATCACCGGGCTCGCGCAGATCTCGCTCGGCTACACCGGCTCGATCCCCGAGGGCAGCGAGATCGCGAAGCTCGCGGCGACGCTACAGAACCCGTGGGATCTCGAGGAGACCAAGGGCTCGCTCGCCGACGACATGCGGATCAAGCTGCTCTACGACCTCGCGTACACCGCGTCGCTCGAGCGCTTCGACACGTTCCTGCGCACCGAGCTCGGCATCCTGTTCCGGACGCCGCTCGTGATGATGAAGATGACGCAGGGCCGGTAGGGCGCTCCATGCCTGCGTACCGCGACCACGCCCCGCGGCCGGAGCTGCACCTCGTGCCAGGCGCGCAGCCGCACTGGCGGGTGGCGGTGAAGGTGGCCAGCGGGTTCGCGATCGTCACGGCGGGCAGTTGGCTCGGCGCGGCCGCGCTCCGGAACGTGGATGTCTGGTCGAACGGTCAGCGCGTCTTCCTGGGCGGCCTGGCGCTGTTGTTCGTGACCGCGGGGCTCTACACGCTGTGGTCGGCGTGGGCGGCGGCGACCACGCGCGTGCGCCTGGTGCTCGATGGGAGTGACGTGGTGCTCGAGTGGCGCCGCCGCGGCCGGACCTTGCGCACGGAGAGCGTGCCGCGCGCAGCCGTGAACGAGGTGGCCCTGCTCTACCGTCGCGACGACGACGGCCAAGCCTGGTACAAGCTCGTGCTGCGCACCGCTCGCGGCGACCTCGCGTTTGCCCGCGAGGAGTCGCCTGTCCAGGCGCGGCTCGCGCACGAGCGCCGCACGGTGGAGAAGTTCCTCGGCCTCGCGCCCACCCGCGACGCCGGCGACTGAAGCCAAAGCTGGCGACTCGGCGCGGCGCGCGGTAGCGGCTCGCGGCTCGCGGCTCGCGGTATCGGCTCGCGGCTCACGGTCGCGGCTCGCGGTCACGGTCGCGGTCGCGGCTCGCGGCTCGCGGCTCGCGGTCACGGTCGCGGTCGCCGCTCGTGGCTCGCGGTCGCGGTCGCGGTCACGGTCGCGGCTCGGGGCGCGTCAAGTACGGATGCCCAGGCCGGGCACGCTCGGGGGCCGCCCTCGCCCCGGCCGCGTGCGAATCGCGCCGACCGCCCGCGCGGCGGTGCCCTGCACGCGGTCGCCGCGGAGACGGGCGGCGGTCGCAAGAGCCAGCGCGAGGACGCTCGGCTCGTGCTCGCGAGAACGCGGGCGGTGGAGTCGGCGGTCGTCACGATTCTCGCGCGTCTCGGGGCGGACGGGCGTAGCCCCCGAACCGGCCCGGTGTGGGCGGGGAGCCTGGGGGCAGAAGGAGAAACGGATCATGTTCATCGCATACGACGTCTCGTTGAAGCTCATCTCGGAGCTCCGCATGGTCATGCCCGCGATCAAGCGCGCCGACCGCAACCTCGCCGACCAGATCGGGCGCGCCGCCACGAGCATCACGCTCGACGTCGCCGAGGGCAGCGGCCGCACCGCCGGCGATCAGCGCCGGATGTACGAGACCGCGTATGGCTCCGCGAAAGAAGTTCGCGCCGCCATCGCGGTCGGCGTCGCGTGGGGTTGGGTTGGGGAGCCCGCTCCGTTGCTGCGCATCCTCGACCGGCTGCTCGGCCTCCTCTGGGGCCTGAGTCATCCGCGAGGGACCGTGCAGGACCCTTCAGCCCGACCGGTTTACGAGCCGCAGTCGCCACAGGGCTTGACTCGAACTGCCTCGAATGGGGTCCGACTGCTCGGACCCCATTTACAGCGTCGTGTGCGTGGCCTGCCAGAGAAGCAGCGTCAGGAGACGGTCGCGGTCGGCGAGCGGTGCGAGGCGGCGATCGACGATCGCCTGCCAGCTCGCGGCGCGCTCGGTGTCGCCGGCGACGCGCGCGAGATCGCGGAGACCGACGAGCGTGTCGAGGTCGCCGAACGCGCAGTCCACGGTCCAGGACAGGTGCACCTCGGGGCGCACGGTGCGCAGCGCGTCGACAAGCTCGGCGCGGTTCCGCGTCACGGCGGGGATGACCGCGAAGAGCACCGTCGGCACCTCCCGCGACGTATGCCCGCGGAGCTCCTGCGCGAGCGGCCCGCCATCGCCCGAGACGGCCTGATGGAGCGCGCTGATGAAGGTGTCGCCAGCGCGCCGTTCGCGGTCGGGGCTCAGCGCGGGCTCGACAGGCCGCTCGCCGGCGCGCTCACCGATCGTGATCGCGAGCTCGGTGCGCACGGCAGTGGCATGCGCGTCGAGGCCGGTGATGGTCCCCTGCTCGCGGCGGGCGGCGGCGAGGTCGCCGCGGTAGAGCGCGAGGCGCGCGAGCGATGCGTGGACGTCGACGAGCTCGGCGGCCGACGCACCGGGGTGCGACGCGAGGACGGCCGGTGCGAGCCACATCGACGAGTCCATCGCGAGCACCAGATCAGATGGCACCTCGCGTCGCCGCGGGTCGGGCGCGAGCGGGCCACCGAGCGCCGCCGCGACGTCGCGCGCGACCGGCGCGGCCATGGGCAGCGCGCCGAGCGCGTCGTGATCGGCGGGTCGCGCGACGGCCGCCGCCGCGGCGCACAGGGCCGAGCGCTCGCGATCGGGCACGTGCGCGAAGTCCGGCCTGGAGCCGGCGCGCGCGTGCAGGAGCTGGGTCACGCAGCGGAGCCCGGCGAGCTTCACGGCCTCGTCCGCGCGCGCACGCCACGACGGCTGGGCGATGCGGTCGGCGACGGCGAGATCCGCCGCGGCGGCGGCCGCGCCCGGGTGGTCGGTCAGGATATGCAGCGTCACGGCCTGCGCGCGGCTCGCCGGGTCGCGATCGGCCTCGGCGTCGGCGGTCGCGTCGGCCTCGGCGTACAGGCCAAGCAAGCTCCGCAACACTCGGACGTCGTTGGCGTTGCCGCAGCGCTCGGCGACCGGCAACGCGTCCTCGAGCATTCCCCCCTCGAGGAGGCTGTGCAGCGGACATTCGCCGGCGACCTCCTGGAGCCCGGCGAGCTGGCGGTCCCGCGTTTCGGAGTGCTCGATGTTGTAGACGAGCTCGTCGCGAAGCACCTCGAGCGCCCGCGCGCGCGAGCCCGGGAGCGCGGCTGCGATCACGGCCGGGTCGCGGCACGAGAGATCGCGGATGCGGTAGGACATCGGGAGCTCGGCCACGCTCCATGCCAGCGTGTGGCCGAGCCCCGAGAGCACCCCGTACCAGACGGCCGTCGCGAGCGCGGCGGCGACGAGCAACCGGACCGCACCCGGCGCGACCCCGCGGGCATCGGGGCGGACCGCGACGACCGTCGAGTCGGGGAGGGGCGAGAGCGTCCACCGCGCGGCCTCGCGATAGTCGGTCTCGCCAGCGGGGCGCGCCAGCTGGCCGCTCGCGATCACCTCGACACCCGAGCCGACGCGCTCGAACCGCCGGCGCGAGAGCCAGCGGCGACGTCCGCCCGTGCCGTGCAGCACGGTGAGCGGGCCAGTGATGGCGATCTGGTCGCCGTTGACATCCAGGTACGGCGAGCCGGCGAGTGCGTCGCAGGGGAGCACGAGCGCCTGCGGGTCGTGCCACGTCGCGAGGACGCCGCCGCGCACGTTCCCGCGCAGCACTCGCGGGCCCGGCGCCAGCGCCGTGGTCTCGACGCGCAGACCATGCTCGGCGGCGACGGTCCGCCCCGTGCGGCGGGCGCCGCGGCGTCGCCAGGCCGCCCAGGCGTGGAGCGTGAGTGCGACAACCACGGCGAGCAGCAGCTTGCCGATCAGCGCACCGTGGACGACGAGGACGGGCAGGTCGGCCATGAGCGGGCGGCGCCGTTACTCGAGCCGAGCGTCCGCGGGCCGGACGAAGTGGTGCCGCACGTCGACGAGCGCGGTGTCCTTCAGCGTCGGCGGCTCGATCAGGACGTCCTTCGCGTCGAGGCGGACGGGATCCGGTGCGGCCAGGATGCCGGCCTTGCTGAGCTTGCCGAGCCGCGCCGCGAGCGCCTGGTACTCGCCGCGCGACGCCTTCGCCCAGCCGCCGATGGCCCCGCCGCCGCCGAAGCCGACGACCGCGGCGCCGACCTTGTCGACGAGGTCCGCGGGCAGCTTGCTGCCGAGGTGCACGAAGCCCGGCGTCGGCACGGCGCCCGTGTCGAATACCTTCGTCAGGCCCTTGCCCGCGCTCGCCGGCGCGAACACCGCCTGCGCGGCCTTGTACGAGACGACCTCGGCGAGCGCGGCGGTCAGATCCGCCTTGCCCGCGCGGCCCGCGAAGAAGCTCGCGTCGACCTCGGACTCCAGCATCGCGTTGTCGACGAAGCCGGCGTCGTTGCAGCCGGTCTGCACGTACGCGAGCTTCTTGCCGCGCAGCGCCTGCATGTCGGCGCCCGCGCTCGAGAACAGCGCGTACGGACGCGTGGTCGCGCCGCCGATCTGCGCGTTCGCGAGGAGCCGCCAGCCGCCATGCGTGGCGACGCACGGCGCGTCGAGCACGGCGAAGTCGACCTTGTCCCCCTCGAGCGCGCCGACGTTCGCGTAGACCTGGGCCTCGGTCTTGATGCCGGTCGCCTGCTCGATCGCCTTCGCGAGGCTCTGCGCGTACCCGAGGCGCTGCTGCGCGGTGCCGAGCTCCACCGACGGAGCGAACACGCCGACGGTGAGCTTCTGCGGCGCGGGCTGCGCGCTCGCGAGGCCGGCCGCCAGCAAGACAGACGCGGTGACGATGGTCGGCTTGCTCATTGGAACCCGTAGATCCTCTTCTTCGCGTCGATCCACTTCTGGAGCTCGGGGGCCTTGGCGCCGCGCGCGCGGGCGCGAACCCACGCGTCGTACGCGTCCTTCGGGCGCCCGAGCAGGTCGTACACGATGCCGAGATCGACGAGCGCCTCCGGCGGATTGCCGGCGAGCCCCTCGAGCGTGCCGAGCTTGTCCTTGCCGAGCGCGAGGGCGGCCCGGTCGAGCTGGATCCGCCGCGCGACATCCCCGCTCGCCGACTTCTCCGCCGCCGCGAACGCCTTCTGCGCCGCGCCGACCTGGCCGGCCTTCCACGCGTCGTAGCCGATCGCCTCGTTGCACCCGGCCACGAGCTGCTTGAGCGTCTCGGCGAAGCTGCCCGACGCCTCGCCCTGCAGCTTGGTGAGCTCGGCCACCGCCTGCTGCCGCCCCCCGATGCTGCCGCCGCGATAGCCGGCGTACGCCGAGAACAGCTGCGTGCCGAGCTTCGCGTACGGGCCGCGCAGGTAGCTCGCCTGGTTGCCCTTCGCCGCGAGCGTCTTGAAGCGCGTGCCGGCGTCGCCGTAGCGGCCGGCGTCGAGGAGCGCGAGCGCGTACGACAGCTCGAACGCGAGGGGCTCGCTACCCCTCAGCACGCTCGGGTCGCGGGTCGCGCGCTCGAAGTCGGCAGACGAGTCGCCGCCCTTGCCGTCGCGCATGCGCTTCCAGCCGCGCCGGAACAGCGCGAGCGCGAGGTTGCGCTTGGCCGCGGGGCCGATCGCCGGGTCGCCGCCGCCGGTCGCCACGGCGGTGTCGAGCTTCTCGATCGCGTCGTCGAGGTCGGCGTCCCAGAGGAGCGGCGCCCACTCGGTGTAGATCTCCGCGAGGGCCACGGGCGCGTTCGCCGACTTCGCCTCGCGCTCGGCCGCGGCGTACGCGATCGCGGCCTTGGCGAGGTCGGGCTTGGCCTGGCAGACGTACGTGCGCGCGATCAGCCGCTGGCGCAGCACGGCGTCGTTGCCGCGCACGCTCGCGAGCTTGACGAGGTACTTCTGGCCGGTGTCGCAGTCGCCGCGCTCGATCGAGAGCACGGCGAGGTTGGTGATCGTGGTCGGGGAGGCGGGGTCGATCGCGAGCGCCTGCTCGAACAGCTGCTTGGCCGCGCCGGCGTCCTTGTCGCTCTCGATCGCCTGCTCGTTGATGACGACGACGAGGTCCCGCTGGATCGAGATGTCCGCCGGCCGGACCTGGGCCGCCGCCTCGAACCGCGTGCGCGCCTCCCGGAGGTCGTGCTTGCCGAACGCGGCCTTGCCGGCGATGACGAACAAGGCGCCGCGCTGCTCGGCGGGCGCCCCCGCGAACGTGGAGGCGGTGATCTGCTTGTCGGCGAGGACAGCCGCCTTCGCGTCCTGCTTCGCCGCGAGGTACGCGTCGCCGAGCTCCGTCGCGAGCTCGAGGTTGCCCGGGTTCGCCGTCAGCGCGGACGCGAGCTTGTCGATGGCGAGCTCGAGGTTCTTGCCGTCGTTGCCCGGCATGCGGCGGTACGTCTTGCCGAGGCGGATCGACAGCTGCACGGCGTCGTGCGGCTGGTTCGGGCGGACGAGCTTGTCCGCCTTGAGGTACGCGTCGAGCGCCTCGGGCCACGCGCGGTCGGCGAAGTACGTGTCGCCGATCAAGATGTAGCCGCGCGCCTCGGTCTTGCGGAGCTTCGTGAACTCCGTCGCGGCCGTGCGCGCCTTCTTCGTCTGCTTGCGCGCGAGGTAGGCGGTGCCGAGGTTGAACCAGACCGAGCCGCCGCTGTCGATGCGCTTCGGATCCTCGGCGATGCGCTCGCAGACCGTGACGGCCTGATCCCAGCGCGCGAGGCCGGTGTCGGCGGCGCACAGGCCGTTGTCGGCGTTGACGGCGGCGTTCGGCTTCTTGCCGAACTTCTTCTGGACGAGCTCGAACTGGTCGGCGGCCTTGCTGTAGAGCTGCTGCGCGTGCGGCTCGTCGCCATCGCCGAGCACGGCGCGCGCGTTGGCGAGGTAGGCGAACCCGAGGCGGATGCGCGGCAGGACGTCGCCGCCCTCGAGGTCGGCCGGTCGCGACGCGAAGTACGCCTCGTACGCCGTGGCCGTCTTCACCGGGTCGCGCGTGGCGTAGTACTCGCCGAGGAGGTTCTGGTTCGTGAAGCTCTGGGGCTTCGCGGCGACGACCTTGGTCGCGACCTCGATCGCGCGGTCGCGCGCCTCGGTCTGCCACAGCATCAGCGCCTTCTGCTCGAGGACCTCGGGCGCGTTCGGATAGCGCGCCTCGGCCCGGTCGACGAACGCGAGCCCGCCCTTGTAGTCCTTGAGGATGATGTAGATCGCGGCGCGCTTGCCGTACGCCTCGGCCGACACCTGGCCGGGCGCCTTGCCGATCGCCCGGTCGTACGCGGCGGCGGCCTTCGTCCAGGCCGCGTCCTCGAAGTAGCGATCGCCATCGCGCAGATCGTCCTCGACGGCGGCCTGCGCGACCACGGCCGACGACGCCACCAGCACGCACGCCAGCGCCGCCCAGCGCCCCCCGTGGGTCATCAGCTGATCCTCCCGACGACCATCGTGATGTCGTCTTTCCGCGGCACGTCCTCGAAGTACGCCGCCGCGTCCGCGACGATCGCATCGCGCATCTCGCCCGCCGCCAGCGCCGCGTGCCGCCGGACCGAGGCGCGGAACCGGCGCTCGCCGTACTCCTCGCCGGCCGGGTTGTCGCACTCGACGATGCCGTCCGTGTACCAGACGAGCACGTCGCCGGGGACGAGCTCCGTGGTCTTCGCTTCGTACTTCGAGCTGCGGTCGTCGCCGAGGCGGTTGCCGCGGATCATGAGCGAGCCGAACTCGCCCTTACCGTCGCCGGAGCGGAACAGGTACGGAAAGTTATGGCCCGCGTTCGCGTACGTGATGCTGCGCGCGCGCGTGTCGACGATCGACGCGAAGCACGTCATGACGAAGCGCCGCTGCGCGCTCTCGATGATGGCGTAGTTCATGATCTCGAGGAGGCGCGTCACCGTCACCGCGTCACCGTGCACGTGGCGCGCGACGTCGCACGCCGCCTTGGCCGCGGCCGTGATCATGGCGGACGGGACGCCGTGGCCCGTCACGTCCCCGACGACGAGCAGGATCTTCCCTTCGCCGAGCTCGTGCCACGTCCACCAGTCGCCGCCGGTCTGCGCGGCGGGCTGATAGAAGCCCGCGAACGACAGCGTGCCCTTCTCGACGAGCCCGGGCCCCGGCACCAGCGTCTCCTGGATCGTCTTCGCCACCTCGAGCTCCTGCTCGATCCGCGCCTTCTCGGCGGTCTGGACGAGCAAGATCTCGATCTGATCGGCCATGAAGTTGAAGTTCTCGCCGAGGAGGCCGATCTCGTCGCTCGAGGTGATCTCCACGCGCGCCCCGAGGTCGCCGCGGGCGATCTGGTCGGCCTTCCACGCGAGCTGCTTGATCGGGCGCGACATCGACAGGCCCTGGAGGATCGCGAGCACGGTGCCGATGAGCACGAACAGCGCGCCGACGGCGCCGGTGTAGAGGACCGCGCGGCTCGACGCGGCCTGCTTCTGCGTCTCGGCCGCGGCGGCGAAGTCGGCGATCGGCGTCAGGTCGTAGCCGAGCACGACGTAGCCCTGCAGCTCCTGCGGCGGGTCCGCGGCGATCGCGCCGGCCGCGCTGGGCGGCGTCCCCGCGAAGTACACCGGCAGGGCGAACACGCGGTAGCTGTCGCTGCCGCCCGCGAGATCGAAGCGGACGAGCGCGTCGCCCTTGCTGTCGGCGGCCGTCTTCCAGGCCGCGAGGGCTTGCTTCCAGCTATCGCCGGTCAGCGCGCCGAGCTTGGTGTCGATGGTGTTGTGGTCGCCCGGCGTGCACTTGACCTCGCGATCCTCGAGGCAGTGGGCCACGACGCCGCGGTTGCGATCGAGCACGTAGGCGAGCTTGAGGCCGTAGTCCTTGTGGCCGCTCTCCGGATCGGCGGCGTCGCGGGTGTCCTGCGCCACCGTCGAGCGCACGAGCTCGAGGAGCTCGGGATCCTGCCCGTGGCTGATGAGCATCGAGAGGATCGAGCGCGCGAACAGCGGCGTCCCCGTCTCGCCGATCAGCTCGCGGCCCTCCTTGAAGGTCTTGATCCGCTGCTCGGCGCTGGTGTCGAACGCGCGGCGGATGTTGTTGACCTCGAGCAAGCCCGAGCCCACGACAGTGATGACGATCAAGACCGTCGTGGTCAGGATCATCTTGAAAGAAATACTCGGCCCGCCCCTCTTGGCCATCCGGTCCGAGATTATGCCACTGGTTCGGGGTCTTGCTACCATTCGGCGGTGGACCCCGTCGTCGACCCTGCGCTTCTGCAGTTCCTGACCGAGATGAAGAGGGTCGCGAACGCTATCGTCGACAGCTATTTCGTGGTGGACGCGGAGCGTCGCATCGTGGACTTCAACCGGGCCTTCTTCGCGCTCCTGCCCCGGCAGCTCGCCCGCGGCCTCAAGGGGAAGCACTGCTACGAGGTCGTGGAGCACAACATCTGCAAGTCGGCGTGTATCGCCGAGCAGTGCTGGGCCGACAACCGCCACGTCCGGCTCGACGAGATCAACAGCCAGATCGCCGGCGAGCCGACCAAGCTGCGCTTCATCTTGTCCGCCGTCCCGATCACGGACGCGGCCGGTAACCACGTGGGCGCGCTCGAGATCCAGCGCAACGTCACCGACGAGGCGGTCGTGCAGGTGAAGTACCAGGAGATGCTGGAGACCGAGGCGCGCGAGCGCGAGCGGCTGGCCAACCAGGTGCGGGCGCGGACGAAGGAGCTGCTCGAGACGAACCAGCTGCTGCTGAAGACGCAGAAGGAGCTGCTCGCCTACAAGAAGGGCCTGACGGTCTGACGCGCGGCCGTGGGCGTGGGAGCTGAACCCGGGCCAGTTCCGGAGACGTTGCACACGAGCGTGGGCGAGATCGGGCGGGCGCGGCGAGGATTCGCGAGGTTGCGCGCGCTGCAGAGGGTGTAAGGGCCGGCACACCGACTGCACTTCAGGTGCAGCACATGCTGTCCATGACTCGGCTCGCGCTGAGCCTGCTGCTCGTCTCGTCCACCACCGCGTGCGTCGACGGGATCACCGATGCCGACGGCGATGACGCCGCCGATCTCGTCGATACAACCGTCGACGACGGGACGGGCGGGACCCTGTCGGCGCACGCGCTGGCGACCGGCGTGAACGGGCGCTACTGCACCGCGAGCGCGTACAACTGCCGCTTCCACGACGGCGACCAGCGCGTGGTGACGAACGGCGGTAGCGAGTCGTGGGGCATCTCGCCGGGCGCCTCGGTGCGCGACGGCGACGGCACCGCGCTCGTGCTCGAGAAGGGCTCGACCCTGACGTTCAACTACGGCCAGATCCGTACGCTCGCGGGGAAGGCGCACGCGCTGGCGCTCTCGACGTCGAACGCCAGCGCGGGCTGGTACCCGGTCGACCACATCCTCGGCGAGACGTCCTTCCGGACCAACGTCGGCAACGTGGACGCGAAGGGGGACGGCCTCGCGAAGATGGCCTGCTACAAGATCCGCGACACCGTCGACGACACGCTCGTCTACAAGAAGGTCGTGCACGACAGCAAGGTCGGGCCGAACGGACACGAGCGCGCCGGCGACTACCTGCCCCTCGAGCGCGCGAACGGCGTGCACTCGGCGAACCTCATCTTCAGCGTGCCGGGCTTTGGCCTCGGCGGCGCGACGACGGACCACTTCCCGGCGGGGTCGAAGTTCCAGCGGCTCGACGTGCCGACCGATGCGGGGCCGCCGTCGATCTCGATCCCGCTGTGGGTGCAGGACGGCAGCGGCGCGTACAGGAAGCAGAGCGGAACGATGCGGTTTCTGTACGGTTACATCGTCGGAAACGGCGTCGAGCGCTTCGGCTGGATGGCCCAGGAAGCGCTGACGCCGGCGAGCGGCTGCCCTTAGTTCAGACGTGGAGCCAGACGATGTAGAGCGCGCCCATCGTGATGGCGAGGATGCCGAACAGGCCCTGGTACACGGCGAGCTTCGCGCGGATCTGCTGGCCCTTCGCCTCGGCGGCCGGGTTCTTCGACAGCGTGTACTTCGTGATGAGGCCGAACCCGAGCAGGAAGCCGACGACGAGGTCGGCGACCGCGACGCCCATCCAGAAGATCCAGAGGAGCGGCGACGTACCGAGGAGGCCGAGGCCGCGGACGGCGCCGAGCGTCTCCCAGATGCCCCAGATGAACATCACGATGCCGATCCAGCCCTGATAGGGCGTCAGCTTGTCGATGAGGACCTTCGCGTTGGGCTTGCGAGCGATGATGAGGGCAGAGGCGGCGAGGATGCCGCCAGCGATGGTGATGAGGCCGTCGAACATGAGTTGCTCCTGAGAAAGATGAGTTGGGGGACGAAGACTTTGTGAAGGAGCCCTAGAGCAACGGCTGGGCCACGCCTAAGTGGGCGGTTTCGCTTGCGCTCGGGCGGCGGAGGTACGCAAAATCTTGCTCGAACGCGCAAGCAAGCCGGCGCGCACGCAAGGCCATGAAGACCGACCACCCCGCGGACGGCACGACGCTCAAGGGCGGCAGCAGCGCGCTGATGCACGCGCGGCCGACGCTCGTCTTCTATCACCGCGATGGCGCCCAGGTGGCGCAGCTCGAGAAGGGGCGGCCGCTGGTGGTCGGGCGCACGGCGCCGGCGGACGTGGAGATTCCGGACCCGGGGCTGTCGCGGCAGCACGCGCGGTTCACGTGGGATGACCGCGGGATTTGGGTCGAGGACCTCAAGAGCACCAACGGGACGAAGAAGAACGGCGAGCCGATCGCGCGGGCGGGCGTGTCGCCGGGGGACCAGATCGCGGTCGGGCCGGTGATGGTGGCGGTGCACATCATCGGCGGCGTCGTGGAAGAGGAGATGCGCGGGTTCGATGGGCTCGACCGGTTCGGCGCGGCGCTCGGCGAGGAGATCACGCGCGCGCGCACGTTCGCGCGGCCGCTGACGCTGCTGATGGTGCGCGGCGAGAACGCGAAGGACGGGCACGTGTCGCGGTGGGCGGACCGGGTGCGCGGCCGGCTGCGGCCGGTTGATCGCGTGGGCGTCTACGGGCCGGCGGCGGTGTTGATCGCGCTGCCGGAGGTGGCGGCGTCCGCGGACGTGGTGCAGCAGCTCGCGGCCGCGCTCGATGGCGGGGCGCCGAAGCTGACCTGCAGCGCGGTGTCATTCCCGACGGACGGGGCGTCGGCGGACGAGCTGATCGCGGCGCTGCAGGTGACGACGCGCTCGGGGCGGACGACGTCGCCGCCGCGGCCGGTGGCGGATGCGGCGGTGGTGGTGAACCCGGCGATGAAGGTGGTGATGACGACGGTCGCGCGGCTCGCGAAGTCGGCGATCTCGGTGCTGGTGCACGGCGAGACGGGGACGGGCAAGGAGGTGATCGCGCGGGCGATCCACGAGGGCGGGCCGCGGAAGAAGGAGCCGCTGCGGACGATCAACTGCGCGGCGATCCCCGGGATGCTGATCGAGAGCGTGCTGTTCGGGCACGAGCAGGGCGCGTTCACGGGCGCGGACAAGCAGGCGAAGGGGATCTTCGAGCAGGCGGACGGCGGGACGGTGTTCCTCGACGAGGTCGGCGAGCTGGCGGCGCCCGCGCAGGCCGCGCTCCTGCGCGTGCTCGAGACGAAGAAGCTGACGCGGGTCGGCGGCGATCGCGAGATCGCGGTGAACGTCCGGGTCATCGCGGCGACGCACCGGGACCTCGAGGCGATGGTGGAGGCGGGGCGGTTCCGGCAGGACCTCCTGTACCGGCTGAACACGATGACGCTGCGGTTGCCGCCGCTGCGCGAGCGGGTGGACGAGATCCGGCCGCTGGCCGATGCGTTCCTCGACGAGGCGCGACGGCACTCGGGGAGCGACGTCCGGGCGATCGACCCGGCGGCGATGGCGGCGCTCGAGGGCTACGCGTGGCCGGGCAACGTGCGCGAGCTGCGCAACGTGATCGAGCGCGCCGTGGCGCTGGCCGAGGGGCCCTCGATCACGCTGGCCGAGCTGACGGAGAAGGTGCGCGCCGGGCGCGGCGCAGCGCCGGCGGCCCCGGTAGAAGGCGAGGCGGCGGCCGACCTCGACGCCTCCGGCGGCTACAAGGAGCACGTCCGCCGTTACGAGGCCCGCCTGATCCTGCAGGCCCTCCACAAGCATGACGGCAACCAGACCGAGGCGGCCAAGACCCTCGGCTTGCCCCTCCGCACCCTCGTCCACAAGCTCAAGGAATACGGCATCAAGAAAAAATTCACCTAGGGGGGGACGGTGTAGTACCTGTCAACCCGCTCGGTTTCAAAGACCGAGTAATTACAGCCACCTTGATGGGGACGGTGTAACACCTGTCAACCAGACCGCACGCGGTGCGCTACCGTCAGGCGTGTGCCGGAACATCAAGACGCTGTTCAATTTCGCGCCGCCCGCGACCGATGACGAGATCCGCGCGGCTTCGCTCCAGTTCGTTCGCAAGCTGAGCGGCTTCGCGAGACCATCGAAGCCGAACGAGCCGATCTTCGAGCGCACCGTCGACGAGGTCACGGAGATCGCGCGGCACCTCATCCGCGAGCTGGTGACGTCGTCGGCGCCGCGTGACCGTGACGTCGAAGCGGCGAAGGCACGGGAACGAAATGCCATCCGATTTGGCCGCGCTCCCGCGCCGGCGCCCGTCGCGAAACGCAAAGCCCCGAAGGATCGTGCTGCCGCGCGTCGGGGTTGACAGGTGTTACACCGTCCCCAGTCAATCGGCCGTTCGTATTGGTGATCTTTCGGAGGCCGTGTTGACAGGTACTACACCGTCCCCCGGTCAGACGCGCCAGATGTGGGTGGCGTATTCGCGGATGGCGCGGTCGGAGCTGAAGCGGCCGGCGCGGGCGCTGTTGAGGATGGAGCTGCGGGTCCAGGCGGCCGGATCCGCCCATGCCTCGCTCACGCGTGCCTGCGCGTCGGCGTAGGCGCGGAAGTCGGCGCAGACGAGGAACGGGTCCCGTTCGCGCAGGTCGTTCACCAGCGACGCGAACAGGTCGCGGTCGCCGTGGCTGAACGCGCCGTCGCCGATCAGGTGCAGCACGTTCGCCAGCTCGCCGTCCGCCGCGATCGTCGAGCCCGGGTGGTAGCCCTCCGCCTTGCGCGCCATCACCTCGGCCGCCGTCATGCCGAACAGGAAGAACTCGTCCGCGCCGACCGCCTCGCGGATCTCCACGTTCGCGCCGTCGAGCGTGCCGATCGTCAGCGCCCCGTTCAGCGTGAACTTCATGTTGCCCGTGCCGGACGCCTCGAGCCCCGCCGTCGAGATCTGCTCCGACAGGTCCGCCGCCGGGTAGATCCGCTGCGCGTTCTTCACGTTGAAGTCCGGCGAGAACACCACGCGCAGCCGCTCGCGGACCGCCGGATCCGCGGCCACCGTCTCCGCCACCGCCGTCGCGAGCCGGATGATCAGCTTCGCCGCCCGGTACGCCGGCGCCGCCTTGCCCGCGAACACGAACGTCCGCGGCGCGCCGACGTCCTCGCCCCGCCGGGCGCGATCCCACAGCGCCACCACGTGCAACAGGTTCAAGTGCTGCCGCTTGTACTCGTGGATCCGCTTGCACTGGCAGTCGAACAGCGACGTCGGATCCGCCACCAGCCCGTGCGTCGCCTTCAGCCACCCCGCCAGCGCCGTCTTGTTCGCCTGCTTCACCGCCCGCCAGCGCTCCTGGAACGCGCGGTCCTCGGCGAACTTCTCCAGCTCCTGCAGCCGCTCGAGATCGCGCACCCAGCCGTCGCCGATCGCCTCCGTCACGAGGTCCGCCAGCCGCGGGTTCGCGAGCGCCACGAACCGCCGCGGCGTCACGCCATTGGTCACGTTCGTGAATCGCTCCGGCCACAGCTCCGCGAAGTCGCGCAGCACCGTCTCGCGCAGGAGCTTCGAGTGCAGCGCGGCCACGCCGTTGATGTGGTGGCTCGCCACCGTCGCGAGGTGCGCCATCCGCACCTGCTTGTCGCCCCACTCGCCGATCAGCGACATCCGCGAGAGCCGCGCCTCGTCGCCCGGGAATTTCGCGCGCACCTCGTCGAGGAAGCGCCGGTTGATCTCGTAGATGATCTCGAGGTGTCGGGGCAGGAGCCGCGCGATCAGCGGCAGCGGCCACGTCTCGAGCGCCTCGGGCAAGAGCGTGTGGTTCGTGTAGGACACGCTCCGCGTCGTCATCGCCCAGGCCTCGTTCCAGCCGAGCCCGTGCACGTCCATGAGGATGCGCATCAGCTCAGGCACCGCGAGCGTCGGGTGCGTGTCGTTGAGCTGGATCGCGAACTTGTCCGCGAGCTCGCCGAGCGTCGCGCGCTGCAGCAAGAGCCGCAGGCAATCCTGGATGGCGCACGACACGAAGAAGTACTGCTGCTCGAGCCGCAGCTGCTTCCCCGCCGGGCTCGAGTCGTTCGGGTACAGGACCTTCGTCAGGTTCTCGCTGCGGATCTTCGCCTCCACCGCGCGCCAGTACTCGCCCACCTGGAACGCATCCAGATCGAAGTCCTCGCGCGCGGACGCGCTCCACAGCCGCAGGAAGTTCGTCGTGGACGTGCCGTAGCCCTGCACCGGGACATCCCACGGGATGCCGTTGACGGTGCGCTCCGGGAGCCACGTCGAGCGGCCGTCCGCGTCCATCTCGGTGTGCCCGCCGAACCCGACCGCGTGCTCGATCTCGTAGCGCCGGATCTCCCACGGGAACCCGGTGCGCAGCCAGCGGTCGGTCCGCTCCACCTGCCAGCCGTCGCGGATGTCCTGGTCGAAGATCCCGAACTCGTAGCGGAGCCCGTGGCCAACGGCCGGGATGTCGAGCGTCGCGAGCGAGTCCATGTAGCAGGCCGCGAGCCGCCCGAGGCCGCCGTTGCCGAGGCCCGGCTCCTCCTCGTGCTCGAGCAGCTCGTCGAGATCGAGCCCGAGCTCGGTGCACGCCGCGCGCACCGCCTTCTCGACCCCGAGCGACAATAGATTCGTGCCGAGCTGCGGTCCGATCAGGTACTCGGCCGACAGGTAGATCACCGTGCGGCGCTTGTCCTCGAGGTACCCGCGCGCCGACGCCACCCAGCGGTGCATCACGCGGTCGCGGATCGCGTACGCCAGCGCGAGGTAATGGTCGTTGAGGGTGGCCACGCCGGGAAACTTCGCGAGCTCGAGGTACAGCTTCGCCACGATGTCGCGGCCGATCGACGTCGCATCATCGGCAGGTGCAGCGATCCCGGGCTGGGTCATGGTCGCAAGCGTAGCCGAGCGGACCGACGGGCCGGCCTCGCCCGCGCCGGATTGCGACGCCCGCATCGCGACGCGCGCGCCGCGGTGCGTGAGCAGGTGCGAGTAGTGCCGCCGACCGGTAACCACGACACTCGAGCCATGAAGCTCGCCGCCTGTGCACTCGCTGTCGCCGCCGCCGCGTGTGGCGGCTCCTCGGCCGCGCAGCCCGACGCCACCGCCCCCGACGGCGCTCCGCTCGGCTGCGACCCGGCCGCGCCCGGCGGCACGCTCCACGGCCAGATCCTCCCCGCCGGCGATGGCAGCGAGGACCGCACGTACTGGCTCCACGTCCCCCCGGGCTACGTCTGCGGTACGCCGTCCCCGCTGCTCGTCGATTTTCACGGCACCGCGAGCGACGTCCCCGAGGAGGCCTACCAGACCGACGCCCTCATCGCGTTCGCCGACGCCCACGGCGTGATCGTCGCCCGCCCGCGCTCGCGCTCCAGCCTCGAGGGCGGCTCGCAGATCTACCGCTGGGACCAGAACGCCGGCGACCTCCCGCGCAACGTCCGGTTCGCGGACAATCTCGTCGCTTCCCTCGAGCGCACGTACGACATCGATCGCACCCGCGTCTACGCGTCCGGCTTCTCTTCCGGCTCCAACATGGCCGCCCAATTCCTCACCGACGCCGCCTCCCCGTTCCTCGGGCTCGCTCCGATCGCCGGCGGCCACTGGGGCGACACCGCGCTCCCGGTCCTCGCCACCGGTCTACGCGTCTACATGTCGACCGGCTACCGCGACTACCTCTGGCCCACCGCGCGCGACCTCGTCACCGACCTCGCGGCGGCCGGCCTCCCCGCCGATCACCTGTTCGTCTCGCACACCGGCGGCGGCCACGATCTCTACCCGTGGCACTTCGACGAGCTCTGGCAGTTCCTCGACGGCAAGAGCGCGCCCGACGGCGGCACCGTCGCCGCGCCGTGGGTCGTCGAGCCGCTCCCCGCGCCCGCCGATGTCAACGCGTTCGCCCTCGACGGCACCACGCTCGTCGCCGCTGGCGCGCAGGGCCGGACCTGGCGTCGCGGCGCCACCGGCTGGGCCGGCGACCTCGATCGTGGGCCGACCGCGGACTTCACCGCGCTCTGCTTTAGCCACACGCATGCCATCGTCGGCGGCGACTACGCGGCGGCCGTCGGCACGGGCGGTACCTGGGCCCCGAGCGGCGGCCTGCCGGACTTCGGCATGCTCGGCGCGGGCTGGGCGAACCGCGCGGACTGCCGCGACGATGGCTCGTTCGTCGTCGTCGGGTACTGGTCATCGCTCGTCTCCACCGACGGCGTCACCTGGACCGCGTTTCACGCGCCGACCGCGTTCGGCCTCGACGCGCAGCTCGCGGGCGTGGCGAGCGCGCCGGGCGGCGCCACGATCGTCGCCGGCTACTACGACTACCTCGCGCGCGCGCCGTACGGCACCGCCGCGGCCGTCGAGGTCGCCCACCCCGCCGTCGGCGAGTGGTGGAACGCGGTCGCCGCCGCCGCGGGCGGTCACTTCTGGGTCGTGGGCGACGACGGCGGCATCCTCGCCTCCGCCGACGACGGCCAGACGTGGGTCGCGCAGGCGAGCGGCACGACGGAGAACCTCTACGCGGTGCACTTCGCCGATGCGCAGCACGGCGCGGCCGTCGGGCGACGCGGCACGGTCGTCGTGACCGCGGATGGCGGCGCGCACTGGGCCCCGCGCGCGCTCGGCAAAGGCGCGTACCTCGGCGCGGTCCTCGTCACGGCCACGGACATCTGGATCGGCGGCGCCGGCGGGCTCGTCGCGTCCAGCCCGCGCTGACCCGGCACCGCGCCGCTACAGATTCGCGCGCAGCCGCTTCAGCGTCGTCATCAGCGTCTCGCGCGTCACGAGGTCGATGACCTCCAGCGACCCGCCGTCGCTGCGCAAGATCAACCGGTGGTGGATCCCGACGCGCGCCATCAGCACCGTCGTCGGCATGTCCTTGGCCTGCTTGACGCCTCGCCACGCCGGGAAGTCGCCGGCCGCGAGGTTGCCGATCGTGCGCATCGCCTCCGCCGCGACGGCCGCGGGCACGTCGCCGAACGCCGCGACCGCCCGCTTCTCGAACCGCGGGATCGCCACCGGCCGCGCCATCACCGGCACCGCCTCGCCGAGGGCGTCCTCGGCCTCGGTCGCCGCCGCCGCCGCCGCCGCCTCGGCGCGCCCGCGCCCCGCGTTCGGCGCCGGCTCGTCGGGCGCCGCCGCTGCCAGCGCGCGCCGCAGATCGCGTCGCTCCGCGTTGCCCTCGCGGATCAACGCCTCGAGGTCGGCGACCTTGGACTCGAGCGCGCTCGCGCGATCCTTGCTGTCGGGCGCCACGTCGCGCCGCTGCAGCTCGGCCGGCGTGGGCGTGGTCGCCGCGACGAGCTCGCTCCGCATCGCCGCGAGATCGCGCTCGAGCTGGTTCGCGCGCGCGGCCGAGTCCCGCAGCGAGTCGCGCAGCTTGACGGCCTCCGCTTCGTCGCTGCCGCCCGCGTCGTCCCCCGCGCCCTTGCGCCCCGCCTTGCGCGCCTGTTTCGGCGGGATCACCGTGTCGAGCACGGTCCACGCCGGGTCGGTTGGCGGCAGGTTGAGCTCGTCGCGCACCTCCTCGACCGCCTCGAGCAGCGTGTCGGGATCGTCGAACGCGAGCGAGCCGATGCACGCGCGCGCCGCGATCACGCCGAGCGCCGGGGCGCGCCGCAGGAGCGAGTACGCGAACTCGACGGCGGCGATCCGATCTCCGCTGACCACCAACGCTGCCGCCGCTTGCGTGAGCGCTCGCCACGCCTTCGCCGGCCCGCCCGCGATCGCGAGATCGAGCTTCCACGCCTCGCGCTCCTTGGCCGGCAAGAGCGCGATCTGCTTCCACGCGAGCTCGTCCTGCTTGCCGTCGAACGCGGTGTGGATCACGAGGCCGCGCAGGTTCTCGCGCGCCACGTCCGCTTCTCCGCCGCGCCCGTCGAGCTCGCCGAGCGCTCGCTCCGCCTGCGCCCAGCACCGCGCGCGGACGAACCGCTCGCCCGCGGAGTACAGCGGCTGCGGGCCGAGGCGCGCCAGGTCCACGCGCGCGAGATCGCGCAGCGGCAGCTCCTCGACGTGCTCGGTCGTCATCTGGTCCGCGCTCGTCGTCAGGAACGCGTCCCACGACACGCCCGCCACCGGCGACGCGGGCCCGAGCTCCTTGTCCGCGCAGCACTTCTTGTACTTGTTGCCGCTGCCGCAGAAGCACGGGTCGTTGCGGCCCGGGGGCTTCGCCGCGCGCACGGTCATGCCGGCCCCGGCCGCGTCCTCGACCTCCGCCGGCAGGGCCGCGAGGATCTGTTCCAGCGTGCCGGCCAAGGCGCGGTCGGTCTCCGCGATGCTCGCCGCGCCTTCCCTGGCGAACGGCGCGATCGGCTTGCACGCCGCGGTCACGTTCGCGTCGGAGATCGTCGCGGCGATCGTCGCGAGGAGCGCGTAGCCCTCGATCGTGCCGGTGCGCGCCGCGAGGCGCCGCAGCTCGGGGATCACGCGCGCGGTCGACGCGCCGGCGCGGTGCGCGGCGAACAGCACGATCGCCTCGATATCGAGCGTGTCGCGCGTGCCCGGGAAGCGCCGCTGCTCGAGCGTTGCGAGCAACGCCCCGGCCCGATCGCCCGCGCCGATGGCGATCAGCGAGCACGCAAGCGGCCACCACTCGAGCCCGGGGAGCACCTCGGCCACGAGCGCCGCGGACACCGCCTCGCCGCGCTTCGCTCTCGCGAAGATGCGCGTCGCCGCCGCGTCGTGATCGCAGCGCGCGACCGCCTCGCGCACGGCGTCCTCCGTCGTGAGCCCGGCCGAGCCCGCGGCTTCGACCCCGGCGCGCGAGACGCGCTCGCCGACGAGGACGCGGTTCTTCGGCGCCGCAGCCACGGCGGGTCAGTTCTTCGTCAGTACGAGGTACGCGAGCACGCCGATCGCCGCCACCAGGATCGCGATGAGCACGAACACGAGCGCGTTGCCCTTCGGTGGCGCGGCGGCCGACGGGATCGGCTGCGCGCCCGTCTGCTGCATCTGGAACTGCGAGGCATAGCCCGGCGCGAGGCTGCCGGGCCGGCTCGGCGAGGAGCCGTTCTGGCTCTGGCCGAGCATCGGGCGGCTCGGCGGCTTGCTGATGAGGCGGTTCGAGACGGCGCCGGAGACCGCGCCCGACCCGACCTGCTGCATCACCTGCGGGCCGCTTTGCATCTGCGGCGCGGGCCGCTGGATCGACGGCAGCGAGGGCACGCTCTGCCGCGGGCCGCCGAGGCTGGGCTGGCTCGCGCGCGACTTCACCTTCGACGCGTTCGGATCGCCGCCGACGCCGGTGCCGTTGGCGCCGTTCTCGAACGAGCGCGCCGCGCCGACGAGATCCGCATCGGACAGCTTCCGCTGGTTCGATAGGAACGCGAAGTACGAGTCCGGCATGTCGTCGAAGTCCATGACGAGATCGCACTCGTCACAGCGGCAGGTCGGCGGCTCGTGCGGCGGCGGCCCCATGTCGCCGGCGTCGACGAGCAGGACCTTCTCTTCGTCGCACTCCGGGCAGAAGTACGGGACATAGAAGCTCTTCACCACGCCCTGGCCGGTGAAGTTATTGACGAGGTTGATCTGCGCGACGATCGCGGGCGAGCACTCGACGAGCACCGTCCGCGAGCCGTTCTTCTCGAGCTTGCCGAGCCAGTTCACCCAGTCGCGCACGCCGCACGAGTTGATGCGCTCGACCTCGCCGAGGTCGATGACGGCGGTGCCGTTCGGGATCTTGTCGACGAGCTCGCCGAGCTCGTTGTCCTCGTCGATGACGCCTGCGAGCTTCACGTAGCTCACCTCGCCTCGGTGCTGGACCGCCGCCTGGAACTTTTGGCTCATCGCTGGCTCACCACCGTCACCACGTAACGACGGTATGAATGATTACAGCACGCACGCGCAAACCCGTCCAGCGGGTCGCTACGGATCACGCGTGTGATCTGCGCGCTTACATGTAACAGCCGGCCCCCGACGGTCGATGCGTTGCGTAGCGCAGAGTCGCAGAGGAAGACGAGGCCAGAGGAGACCAGATCGGAGGGGTTGGCGCGTCCCGTGAGCCTTACCCGCTGGGCCGAC
>JANXOM010000329.1 GCA_025353585.1 Deltaproteobacteria bacterium | reverse complement strand
GCCGGTGCGCGCCATCGCGAGCGGATCGATGATGCCGCGCTCGAGCTCGCCGAGCACGGTGGTGATCGTGTCGCCCTTGACGTCGCCCAGATCTTCGACGGCCTCGCAGAGCTGGCGGATGTCGTGCTCGGTCATCTTCGCGAGGACGAGCGAGGCGAGCTCCTCGTCGAGCGACAAGAGGGCGATGGCGGCGCGGCGGGGGCCGGAGATGTAGTCCTGTGCGGTCACGGCTTGGCTCCCTTGGGCGGCGGCTCGGCGAGCCACGAGGTGAGGACGGCGGCGGCGCGCTCGACATCGGCGCGCACGGCGGTGAGGACACGGTCCTGGACGGACGGGCCCGCGGGCAGCGCGGCCTCGGGCACGGACGCCGCGGGGAGGCCGGGGATGGCCGGGCGGGCCTCGAGGATCCGCTCGAGCTCGGCCAGCGGCGCGGGCAGGGCGATGGGCATCGCCTCGGCGGCCTCGCGGCGGGCCTTGCGGCGGCGGCTGCGGACGAAGAGCGCGAACGCGACGGCGACGAGGAGGAGCAGGACGCCGCCGGCGGCGGCGGCCATGATCGGCAGCGGCAGGGGCAGCTGCTCGGCCCACTCGCCCGGCGCGACCGGCGGCGTGGCGGTGAGGTCGGTCTCGGCCGCGAACGGCATCGCCTGCAGATCGAGCGTGTCGCCGCGGGCCTCGTCGAAGCCGGCGGCCGTGCGCGCGATGGACGTGAGCTGCTTGACCTCGGCGTCGCTCCGATTGACGACCTTGCCCTTGTCGTCGCGCTTGTCGTCGACGAGGATGGCGACGTGGAGCTTCTTGAGGACGCCGTTGGCGCCCTCGGTCTGCGTGACCTTGCGGCTGATCTCGTAGTTCTTGGTCTCGGACAGCTTGCCCGCGGCGCCGCTGCCGCCGGCGGTGGGCGCGGCCGGGGTGGCGCCGGGGAGGTTGCCCTGCGTGCCGGCGATGCCGCCGATCCCGGTGGTGGCGCCGGGCCCCTCGACGGTCCGCGACTCGCTGCGGATGACCGGGTTGTCCTTGTTGTAGGTCTCCTCGGTCTGGTTCGTCTTGCTCGTGTCGAAGTCGGCCGTGGTGACCACGGCGACCTTGCCGGCGCCGACGGTCTTCTCGAGGAGGCCGCGGACGTTCAGCGTGGTGAGCCGCTCGATGGCGGACTTGTGATCGGCGTCGGTCGACTCGCCGGACAGGAGCAAGTTGCCGTGCTGGTCGACGATGACGACCTCCTCCGGCTGGAGGCCGTTGATCGCCTTCGCGACGATCATGCGGATGCCCTGCACCTGGGCGCCGCTCAGCATCTGGCCGGAATGGAGACGCAGCGCGACGGACGCCGACGGCGGCTGCTCCTGATCCTTGAACGGGCTGTGCTTGCCGAACGCGATCATGACGCGCGCCCGCTCGACCTGGCTCATGCCGGAGATCATCCGGGCGAGCTCGCCTTGCAGGCCGCGCTGGATGTTCATCTGCTCGGTCGTGCTCGACGCCCCGAGCGGCTCGTCACCGACGATCTCGAGGCCGACGATGCCGTTGCCGATGCCGGCCGCGGTCGCGATGGACGCGGCCTCGGTCGCGCGGTCGGACGGGACCTCGATCTTGTTCGCGGCGGACATGCGCGCGGGGATGTCACGCGCGCGGAGCGCCGAGTAGAGCTCGCTGACCTCGGTCGGCGAGACGCCCTCGGAGACCACGACCCACGGCTCGCCCTTGTGGAGGACGGTCGCCCACACCACGATGCCGACGACCACGGCGAGAGTCGCCATCGCGACCGTCTTGCGGCCCCTGGGCTGCTTGCCCCACAGGTCGCGGGCCTGGGTGAGGACCGCGAGCGGGCCCGTCGTCGAGGAGATTGCGTCGGCCATGACTTAGACCTGCGTGTTCATCAGCTCGCGGTACGACTCGAGCGCCTTGTTCTTGAGGGTCGTCGCGTAGCGCAGCGAGATGTTGGCCTTCTCGCTCGCGATCATGACCTCGTGGATGCCCATCGCCGGATCGC
The DNA here is from genome assembly GCA_025353585.1 of Deltaproteobacteria bacterium. GTDB lineage: Bacteria > Myxococcota_A > Polyangia > Haliangiales > Haliangiaceae > JABFXX01. The sequence continues at coordinate 24,312 of JANXOM010000329.1, read as the reverse complement.
CGGCCGCGAACTGCTCGGACGCCTTGGAGGCGTCCTGCTCGAGGCTGCGCGCGTCCGTGAGGGCCTTCGTGAAGCTGGCGGCGAGGTCATCGCCGTGAGCGGGCGGCGGCTTGCCGGCCGCCTCGATGCCGAGCAGCTTGGTGGCGTGGCCGACGTCCCCGATCGGGGCGATGGCGTGGCTCACTTGCCGATCCCCAGGGCGCGCTCGGCCATGTTGACGGCGGTGGACATCGACGTGACGCCGGCCTCGTAGGCGCGAGACGCGGTGATCATGTCGACCATCTCCTCGACCGGATTGACGTTCGGGTAGGCCACGTAGCCCTGCGCGTTCGCCTGCGGGTGGCCGGGGTCGTACTCGAGCCGCGGCGGGTTCTTGTCCTGCGCGATCGCCGACACCGCGACGCCGCGGACGGCCTGCTGGTACGGCGTGCCCTGCGCGCCGGCGACCTGCACCGACGACAGCACGACGTCGCGGCGCTTGTAGGGCCCGCCGCCGTCCGCCTGCGTGGTCTGCGCGTTCGCCAGGTTCGAGGCCGCGACGTTCATGCGCGTGCGCTCGGCCGAGAGGCCGGACGCAGACACTTCCATGGCGGTGAAGAAGTCCATCGCGTATCTCCTCAGGCCCCGTCGCCGGCGGCGTACTTCATCATCGCGAAGCGACGCGACACGAGCTCCGTGTTGGCCGCGTAGCGGGTGCGGTTGGCGTCGATCTTGGCCATCTCGCGCTCGAGCGTGACGGCGTTGCCATCGCTCCCCTGGAGCGCGCCGCCGTCGTCGAACGTGGTGACGAGCTCGCCGGCGTCGGCGCCCGTCACGGTGCCGGTCTGGCCCAGCGCGTCGGTGACCATGCGGATCTGCGGCGCGTCGGGGCTGTGGCGCTCCAGATCCATCGGGCGGTAGCCCGGCGTGTCGAGGTTGGCCACGTTGCCGGCGAGCACCGTCTGGCGCTCGCGGTGGTAGGTCAGCGCCGTGCCGAGCTTGTCGATGGTGCTGAAGTCGGCGGCCACGGAGAGGACCAAAGCAAGCGGCCGGCCAAGTCGCAGGCGTGGCGCGGCGCGCACTTGTGAGATCGGCGGCGGCCATCGTCGGCGACCTTGACGGCCCCGCCATGCGGCCGAGTCACCGTTCGTGGCCGATGCGATCGCAAGCGCTGTCTTCGGGATGCTGTTCGACTACAGCACCGAAGCACTGTTCATCGTGGACCGGACCACGGGGTGCGTGGTGTCGGCCAACGTGCGCGTCGCCGACCTCCTCGCGCGCGACGTCGACATGGTCATCGGGCTGCGGATCGAGGAGATCGGGCTCGACAAGACCCGCGACCTGACGCAGCCCGGGCACTACGAAGACGTGGCGCTGCGCCGCGAGGACGAGTATCCGGTCTACGTGACCCTGTTCGTCGCGCACATCGATCTGCCGCCCGATCAATCGTTCGCCGCGTACACCGCGCGCGACATGACCGACCGCCGCGGCCTCGAGCGCGAGCTGGTCGCGAAGCACTCCGCACTGTTCCAGGCGTACGCCGACCTCGAGCGCGCCTACGCCCAGCTCCACGATACGAAGCAGGAGCTCGAGAACCGCAACCGCGAGATCGCGATGCTCGCCTGGCGCGCCGCCGTCGGCGAGCTCGTCGCCGGCATCGCACATCACCTGAATAACCCCGTCGGCGCGCTCTCCAGCACCCTGCGACGCATGACGAGCGTCGTCGGGCGCGTCGAGGGCGAACCCAAGGCCGAGCTGCAGCGACTCCTCGAAAGAGTCGGTCAGATCGCCACCCGCATCGAATCGAACGTCTCCGCCATCGTGCAGGCGAGCCGCTCGGCGAGCGCGACGGACGGCTCGCGCGGCCGCCTCGAGCTGCCGCACGAGATCGCGCATGTGCTGACGAGCTTCAGCGACAAGCTCGACGACATCCCGACGAAGGAATCCCCATGAGAACCGCTCGCATCCTCATCGTCGACGACGACGATCACGTCCGGGAGGCTCTCGTCGACGAGCTGTCGACCATGTATCGCGTCGAGGCGGTCGGCTCGGGCGGCGAAGCATTCGACGCGCTCGCCAGCCATCAGTACGACGTGATCATCTCCGATCTCAAGATGCCGGATCACGACGGCATCGAGGTGCTCGAGTTCGCCCGGCAGCACCAGCGCGATGCGGTTCGCGTCTTGCTCACCGGCTACCTCGACGAGCGCGCGCACGACGCGCTGCTCTCGCCGGACGCGCCCTACAAGGTCGGCAAGCCCTGGCACGACGAGATCGAGGTCGTGATCCGCCGCGGCCTCGAGCAGCGCGATCTGGCGCGCCGGCTGTCGGCCTCGGTCGAGGACGCGCTCAACATGAGCACGTTCGACGACGAGCTCGCCGCGACCCACTCGCCGATCGAGCTATCGGAGGCGGTTGTCCGTCGCGCGCTCACGATCGAGGGCGTCACGGCGTGCGCGACGATGGTCCGCGCCAGCGGCAGCGAGCACCCGTTCACGGGGGGCTGCGTGCCCCGCGAGGGCGCCGGCTGGTTCCTCGACCTGCCGCTCGACGGGGAGGGCGACCTTCGCCTCCGCGCGCGCGGCCTCGGCGACAGCGCGCGCCAGCTCGTCTGCTACATGGCGCACCGCGCCCAGCGCCGCTGCGGCATCCTCGAGGCGCGCGTCGCGCCGGTGCAGAGCATGCTCGGCCCGGGCGCGCGCGTGAACCACCTCATGCGCCAGGCCACGCTCGGCGCGCTGACATCGTCCTTGCTGCACGATCTCGCGTCGACCATGCAGACGCTCTCCGTCGCGCTCGCGGACGTGACGCAGCTCGCCGATGGACGCTTGCCCGGCCTCGCCGATGCGATCAGCGACGCGAACGCGGCCGGCGAAGAGGCGGTCTCGCTGTTCGTGCAGATGCGCAAGTTCATCCGGGCCGGTGAGGTCACGCTGCGCGGCGTCCGGGCCGACCAGCTCGTGCAGCGCGCGATGCGGCTGGCGGGCGGCTACGTGCGCGAGCGGGCGACGCTGAAGGTCGGCCCGATGCCGACGGACGTCGAGGTGGATGTCGCCGAGCCGCTGTTCCTGCAGGTGCTCGCGAACCTCCTGCGCAACGCCGCCAACGCCTCGCCCCGCGGCGGCGTGGTGGATATCGAGATCCGGGCCGACGCCCGCGAGGTCACGTTCGTCGTGACCGACGACGGCCCCGGCGTGGCCGACGAGATCGCGGACTTCATGTTCGAGCCGTTCGCGTCGACGACGCGGGAAGGCACGGGCCTCGGCCTGGCCATCAGCGCCTACGTCATGCAGATGCTCGAGGGCCGCATCAGCTACCGCCGCTCGCCCAAGCGCGGCGCCTGCTTCACGGTGGTGCTGCCCCGGGTGGGCGCGGGGGACTAGACCCTCTCGCCCGGACGAACCGCCCAGGCGCCGAACACGCTTAAGAGGGAACGCCACGAAGAAATGAGGCCGGAAGGGTGATTCCCGTCCGGCCTCGTTTTCTCGTCGGCGCTCCCCCTTGGCGCGCTCGGCGTCTTGCCGGTTCGTCCCCGTTCGAGCGGTCTCTACGCGGCCGCTTCGGCCGCGACGGGCGTCGTCGATTCGAGCAGCTGCAGGAACACCCGCGAGCGCTCCAGCTCCTTGCGCGTCTTGTCGCACAGGGCCGTGATCTGCGTGTCCGTGAACCCGTTGCGGTCGAAGAGCTCGTCGGTCTCGCCCTCGCCGTCCTCGCCACACAGGTCGGCGCCGAACGTCTTGGCGCAGCGCTGCGAGATGAAGTCCGCCGCGCACACGATCTCCGTGATGGACCGCAAGTTGGGCGCCAGCCGCTCGCGGATCTCGATGCGGTGGATCGCGTGGTGCTGCTCGATCGGGATCTTGAGCGTCGCCGGGAACCGCCAGTGCTGGGCGAGCCGGCTGCCCACGCGGTCGTGCGGCGCCAGATCGAAGCGCTTCTCCGCCTCGTTGATAGAGATCCCCTCCGTCTTCATCGCCTCGAAGCACGCGGCGAGCTTCTCTGGCTCGATCTTCGCGAGGGCGATCTTGCCCATGTCGTGGAGGAGGCCGGCGGTGAAGCAGGCGCCCGGATCGGCCAGGCGCAGGTCCTGCGCGAGCTCGCGCGCGGCCGTCGCCACCGTCAGCGAGTGCAGCCACAGGGCCTTCGGATCGAACGCCACGTGCTTGCTCGCCAGCGTCTCGAGCACGCTGATCGTGAGGACGAGCTGGTAGAGCGTGTTGAACCCGACGAACGGGATCGCGCGGGCGACGTCGGTGACGCCGCCCGGGATCCCGAAGTAGGGCGAGTTGACGAGCCGCAAGAGCTTCGCCGACGTCGCCGGATCGGTGCGCAGGATCTCCGCGACCTGCTGCACCGACACGTTCTTGGAGTGGATGACTTCGCCGATCTGGATCGCGACCAGCGGCAGCGTCGGCAGCGCGTCCAGCGCCTTCACCACGCGGCCCGTGTCGGACCCCGCGAGCAACGGCACTTCGGCACTCTTTCCCGGGTTGTCATAGCTCATGGAGTCTCCGTGTCTCGGGTGATCGTCCTCGCGAACCGCGCACACCCCGCCACCCACTACGGCGCATCGAACACCACGCCGAGCACGAGCTGGCCTTCCGTCACCATGTGACCGGTCGGCAAGTCCGTGCCCTCGAAGTACGTCGTCATCATCAGGTCACCGCAGACCTTCATCGTCGCCCCGGTGCGGTGACAGGCACCGCCGCTCGCGAACGCGCCCCAGAGCGTCTTGGGGGCGAAGATGTACGTCGCGCCACCCGCGAGCCGGAGCGGTGACTTCGCGCTCTGCAGCCGGATGCCGCCGAGCGCGCCGATGGTGTTGCGGTCGACTGTCTCGACGGTGAACCCGCCGAAGCCATACAGCAGCGGCTCGTCGTTGATCGCCATCGCCCCCGTCGCCGCCAGGGTCAGCGGCGAGCTCCGCGCCGTCTCCATGCCATGGCCACCGGCGAGGGCCACGCCGTAGCCGGCTCGCACCTCGGCCTCCCACAGTGACTCGGCGCGCGCCTCCGCGCTTGCTCCCACCAGGGCCACCAGGATCACGATCCATCGCACGAGCGAGGACCTTGCGAGTCGCGTGCCCGCGCAACGTCGCGAAACGCTTCCCCGCGCTCACCGGGCGTCGGCGGCTTTGGCGCCACCGGCGTCAGCGCTCCCGCGGGCCGCGTCCGCCGAACCGGCCGCGCCGTCCGCGGGCCCGACCGGTGCGACGGGCGCGACCACCGCGGCCTTGGGGGGATCCTTGGGAAACCGGATGAGGAACGAGAGCCGCCGGTTTTTCGGGGACAGCGGATCCGCCGGGTCGAACGGCTGCGCTGCGCCGTTGGCGAAGACGCCGGCGATCTGCGCGGGCGCGACGCCGTTGTCTTCGAGCAATTGTCGCGCGGCGGCCGCGCGGGCGTACGAGAGGTCCCAGTTCGAAGCGATGGCGCCCTTCGCGTACGGAGTGCCATCGGTGTGCCCGTGGATCTCGACCGGTGCGTGCAGCGCCCCGACGACCGGCCCGAGGACGCGCAAGAAGCGCTCCATCCGCTCCGTCAGCTTCGCCGACGCCGAGTCGAACAACATGCCCTTGGCCCCATCGACGGCCTCGATGAGGATGCCGTCCTTCGTCACCGTCACGTGGACGTTGGCGATCACCTGCGCGAGCTCGGGGTCGGCCGCGGCGAGCCGCGAGAAGCGGCCCTTGATATCCGCGGCCTTGACCTGCTCGGACGTCGGGTCGCCCGGGTCATCCGGGGGCGGCGGGATCGGGGAGGCCTCGATCACCGACGGGTTGAGCTGCGCGGCGTGGTTCATCGCCAGGCTGCCCTCCGGCAGGATGCCGGTGCGAAAGTAGTTCGAGATCTCCTTGCGCGACTGTACGTCCGACGACGCGAGCAGCCAGAGCACCATGAACAGCGCCATCATCGCGGTCACGAAGTCGGCGTAGGCGACCTTCCACGCGCCGCCGTGATGGCCGTGGCCACCGTCGACTTTCTTGATGACCCGACGTGATGGCTCCGGCACGTTACCCGCCCTTGACGGTCTGCAGCGCCTTGTCGAGGTCGGCGAAGCTCGGGCGCTCGTCGCTGTAGATCATCTTGCGGCCGAACTCGACGGCGGTCGGCGGCGCCACGCCGCGCGCCGAGGCGATGACAGCGGACTTGATGACGAGCAGGAAGCGCATCTGGTGGCCCTCCTGCGTCTCGGCGTTCGCCGCGAGCGGTTGCAGCACGCCGTAGCAGAGCAAGATGCCGAGGAACGTGCCGACCAGGGCGGCGGCGACGTGGTGGCCGATCTCGGCGGGCGAGCCGTCCATGTGTCCCATCGTCACGATGATGCCGAGCACGGCGGCGACGATGCCGATGCCGGGCAGGGCGTCGCCGATGGTCTTGATGAGCGCGGTCGCGAGGTGACCCTCCTGCTTGAGGGTGTCCATCTCCGCGTCGAGCAGCGAGTCGAGATCGTCGGGCGAGATGCCGTTGACGATCTGCTGCAGCGCCTCGGCGAGGAACGTCGTGGCGTGGTGCTGCTTGGCGAGCGACGGGTACTTCTTGAAGATGTCGGACTTGCCGGGGTCGGACGCGTGGGTCTCGAGCGCGAGGACGCCCTGGCGGCGGCCCAGCATGAAGAGCTCGTACTGGCACTTCAGGAGGTCGAGGTAGTCGCTCTTCTTCGGGATCGCGTCTTTGAGCGCGGACTTGATCGCGTGGATCGCGCGCTTCCGCATGAGCCCGGGGGCCGAGCAGAGGAAGGCACCGAGCCCCGCGCCGATGATGACCACGAACTCCGATGGTTGGATGAGCACGGGGAAGTGCCCCCCCGCCATCGCGAATCCGCCCGCGATCGCGGCGAAGACGATGAAGATTCCCGGCAATGCCATGCCGAGCGAATCGACCGCCCGGGGCGTTCTTCGAGGTCGCGTCATGCGAGACTCGGCGGGGGTTGTGAGTCGTCGACGTTCGGATCACGAGGCCATGCTGGCCGAGCACCGCTGGGCCCTCGGCGTGTTCGCGCGCCACGTCATCGGCCACAGCGCGCGCGGAATGCGGCGTCATTTCGTCGTGTTGACGGCGGCCGACAGCCCGACCGCGCGGCACCATTTCCGCGCCGGCCGCTAGAACAGCCGGCCCGCGTCAGCGTGCGCGGCCGTGCCCATCTTGAAGGTGCTGATGAACGACGGAAAGCGGTCGACCACGAGGGGCTCGAGCTCTTCGGTCGTGAAGATGACCGCCACGACGAGCGCGCCACCTACATAGGCGCCGCCCATCCCGAACACGCTGCGGATGCCGTGCGCGGCGACGAACTCCTGCGCGCCGATGATGTGGCGGCCCTCGGTGTCCACGGCCGTGCGCGCGTCGGGCACGTAGAACCGCTGGTTGATGCCGCCGACGAGCGGTCGCAAGCCGACCGGCGCGTCGCCGCGCAGGGCCGCGAGATCGATCTGCAACGCCGCGAGGAGCTCGGCGACCATCGGCGCGCCCTCGACGAGCGCCTTGTCGATGAGCGGGATGGCGCGGTGCCCCGCCGACGCCGTGCGATCGTTCCAGGCCGGGACGACGCCGGCGGTGCCGAGGAGCGCGACCGGCACGCCGCGATCGAGCGGCCCGGGGCGTCCGGCGGCGACGGCGAAGGCCTGGGCGGCGGCTCGCTCGGCAGGCGGCAAGCCATGCAACGGCGTGACGACGAACATGCGGGCGAGGGCCACGCTCTCGAAGCGATCGGCGAACCCGCGCACGAACCGCTGGGCGGCGGTGGCCACGTCGGGGGCGGTCTCGATGCTGGCCGCGAGCGCCGTGCGGAGCGCCTCGATCTCCGGCCACGTCGCCAGCCGCAGCAGAGTGGGCATGCCGCAACCCTACAGGAAGCGACATGCACCCGCACGCGAACCGCGCTAAGCACCAGGCATGGCCGTGGACCTCGTTGCAAAGCGCGCTGAGCTCGAGCGCTGGATCGCCGGGAGCGCGCAAGTGCAGCGGCGGATCAAGCGCGCCCTCCCGATCGGCGTCGCGGTCGCGATCGCGGCGTGCTTCTGGCGTGGCGCCGTGGGCGGCAGCCTGCTGGCCATGGTGCTCATGTTCGCCGGCGTCGGCATGTGGATCACGGCCGCGCACATCGCCGACTGGCGGAGCAAGCTCGCGCGCCTCGGCGAACCGCCCGTCGTCGTTGGCCGCCGCGCACGGGACTAGGACGCTCGGCAGACGGGCCGCCGAGGCGCCAAGCGGAGCGTCGGGGGCACGCCCCCGTTCGTGTCTTCTCTCCGTGGCGGCTCTCGCGGCGACGTGGCGGCCGAGCTGGCGGGAGCGGTTACTGGCAGCTCTCGACTTGCCGCAGCGCGCCGCAGTTCGTGACGTGGCTCGGCAGGCAGACGGCGCCGATGTTGGTCTCGGTGGCGCTGCACTGCGGGCCGCACTGGCACGACGGGAAGTCGGAGCCGACGGCCTCGCAGCACACCGGGTGACCCGCGTCCGCCGGGCAGCGGTTGTCCACGGCGGGCGTGAAGCCGAAGCTCCCCGGATCGGCGAACACGCCGCAGAGGCACGCGCCGCCGGCGTCGTCGAAGCATGCGGGCACGGCGCACGCGCACTTGCCGGTGCCGTCCACGCAGCAGATCGAGTCGGCGACGGGCGTGGCGGTCGAGCACGTCCCGATCGGCGTGGCCGGCGGGACCTCGACGTCGCAGACGCAGCCGTTCGTGTGGCCGACGCAGGACAGCGGGACGACCTTGTCATCCGACTTCGACGCGTCGATCAACGCGCACGCAGGCAGGATCGCGAGCGCGGCGACGAGCCCCGCGCGCATCAGAAGACCCCCACGAACACGAGCGTCGCGCCGCCCGCGTAGGCCGCGACGGGCGCGAAGTCGAGCGCGTCGAGTGATTTGTTCGAGCTCGAGTGCGGCAGCGTATCGAGCAGGACGCCCGCGACGAGCAGCACGGCGCCCGCGCCGACGAAGCGCCAGTCGCGGTGATGGCGCGGCGGCGGCGCCGGCTCGGCGGGGATCGTCGTCACGATCGGATGCGCCGTGCCGGTCGTCGTGCCCGGATCGGGCGGCGGCGGATCGCTCTTCGGCGGCTCGGGCGGCGGCGGCGCGACCGGCGGGTGATCGACCAGATCCTTCACGAGCGCCACGACCTGCTTGCGGGCGTCGTCGGAGCCCTTGCCCGCCGGCTCCTCGTCCAGGTAGCGGCGATAGAGCTCGAGCGCCTCCTGCCGATGCCCGGCGCCCTGTTCGGCGCGGGCCATGTGGTAGTGAAGCAGCGGCTTCGGATCGAGCTCGTACGCGGCCTGGAACTCCGCGAGCGCCTGCGCGTACAGGCTCTGCGCGAGGAAGCCGGTGCCCTGCTTGTAGTGTGAGTTGGCCTTCGCCGTCTCGCCCGGCCCGGCGTGCGCGACGGTCGCCGCGGTGCCGAGGAGCCCGACGAGCGCGAGTGCTGCGATCCGCGGCATCATCGTCAATGGTTATACGGGTTCATCGGGTCGTCGGGGGGCTTCGGCGCGCCGGACCGGCGGACCAGCGGAAACGACGCCTGGCTGCTGGCCGCGGTGGAGACGGCGATCGCCAGATCAGCGTAGCCGGACTTGTGGAGGACGAGCGCGAGCGTGCCGTCGTGGCGGGGCAGGGTGAGCGTGGCGTCGGTCACGCCGAGGCGCGCGCCGGTCGGGCCGAGGATCGTCGCGCCGGGCGGCACGCTCGCGATGCGGAGCTCGACGGTGGCGGCGGTCGCCGCGTCGAGCGCGATCGGTCCGGCATCGGGTGCGCTCACCGCGTCGACGGCCGGCGGGGCGATGGCGATCGCATCGACCGGGACAACCGCCGCCGCGTCACGGGGGGCCCCGGCCGCGCTGACCGCCGCGCCGTGCCGCTTCGAGACGGCGAGCCCGACCGCGGTCCCGGTGAGCACCGCCGCGAGCGCGAGGAGCGCGATCACCAGTCGCCGCCGGGCGCGCCCGCGCCCGCCGGCCGGATCCAGCGCCGCCGCGGCCGCGCTGCTCATCGTGGTCCCGACGCCGCTCGCGAGCGCGGCCATCGGCGGGATCAGCGGCGCAGGCGTGGCGTCGCTCGCGCCCGCCGCCTCGAGGGCCGCCGACAGCGCGGCCATCGATTGATAGCGCGCGCCGGGCTCCTTCTCGAGGCAGCGCAAGATGACCGCGGTCAACGCGCCGGACAGCTCCGGCACCCGCTCGCGCGGATCCTGCGGCGGGATGTAGATGTGCTTCGCGATGACGTCGCCCGCGCCTTCGCCGACGAACGGCGGCCGCCCGGTGACCATCTCGTAGAGCAACACGCCGAGCGCGTAGACGTCGGCGCGATGGTCGACGTTCGCCGCGCCGCGCGCCTGCTCCGGCGCCATGTAGGTCGGCGTCCCCATGACCTGGCCCGTCGACGTCATCACCGCCGATGGCCCCTGGTCGCCCGCGAGCTTCGCGATCCCGAAATCGAGCACCTTCGCGCGCTCGCCGCCCACGACCTCCGGATCCGGGACGAGGAACACGTTGTCCGGCTTGAGGTCACGATGCACCACGTGCCGCGAGTGCGCGACCTCGAGCGCGCTCGCCACCTGGCGCGCGAGCCGCGCCGCGTCGGGCTCGAGGAGGCGCCCGCGCCGCAGCCGGCGCGAGAGCGGCTCTCCGTCGAGGTATTCCATCACGATGTACGCGCTGCCGTTCGCGGTGTGCCCGAAGTCGAGCACGGCGATGATGCCCGGGTGCTTGGCGAGGGCGGCCGCGCGCGCCTCGTTGAAGAAGCGCTGCAGGAGCGCCTCGTCCCGCGAGTACTCCTTGCGCAGCACCTTCACGGCGGCCTGATGCCCGAGGAGCGTGTGCTGTGCGGCGAACACCGTCCCCATGCCGCCTTCCCCGATCTTGCGGGTGATGCGATAGGGGCCGACCGACTCGCCGATCATCGTCGGCGTCATCATACGCGCGCGCCGGCCCGAGCGTATGCTCACCGCTCCCCCACCGAAGCTTCGCGTGCCCGCTGCCCCTGACCGAGATGACGAGGCCGCTTCCCTCGCGGCGCTGAGGAGCCTCGACGTGCTCGACACCGCGCCCGAGGCGTCGTTCGATGCGCTCGCGCGCGCGGCCGCGCTCGTCTGCGGCGTGCCGATCTCGCTCATCAGCCTCGTCGACCGCGACCGGCAGTGGTTCAAGGCGAACCTCGGCCTCGACGGGCTGACCGAGACGCCGCGCGAGCTCGCGTTCTGCGCGCATGCGGTCCTCGGTGATGACCTGTTCGAGATCCCCGATGCCATGGAAGACCAGCGCTTCGCGCGCAACGCCCTGGTGGTCGGCGAGCCCCAGATCCGCTTCTACGCGGGCATGCCGATCCGGATCGCGGGCGGCCACCGCGTCGGGACGATCTGCGTCCTCGATCGCGCGCCTCGCCAGCTCGACGCGAAGCAGCGCGACGTGCTCGCGTGCCTCGCCGAGGCCGTCGCCCAGGCCCTCGAGGGCCGGCGCGCCTTGCATGCCATCCAGCTCGAGCGGCAGCTCCTCCGCCGCAGCGACGATCTGCTCGACCGCACCGGCAAGCTCGCCGGCGTGGGCGGCTGGGAGCTCGAGCTCGCGACGAGCGCGGTCTACTGGTCCGACGAGACGTGCCGGATCCACGGGTATCCGCCCGGGCATCGGCCCGAGCTCGCGGCCGCGATCGAGTTCTACGCCCCGGATGCGCGACCCGTGATCCAGGCCGCGGTGGCGGCGAGCCTCGCGGGTGGCCCCGGTTGGGATCTCGAGCTCCCCTTGACCCGCGCGGATGGCGCGCGCATCTGGGTCCGCACCGTGGGCACGACCGAGACCAACGCGGGCACCCCTGTTCGCGTCGTGGGCGCGTTCCAGGACGTGACGGACCGCGTGCGCGAGCGGGACGCGCTGCGCGACGCCAACGCGCGGATCGCGCTGGCGACGGACACCGGCCGGATCGGCATCTGGGAGTACGACCTCGCCACGCGCAGCGCCGACTGGGATGCGTGGATGTACCGGCTCTACGGCCTGCCGCCGGCCGATCGCCTCATGACCTACACGGACTGGGAGCCGCTGCTGCCGGCGGCGAGCCGCGCGGCGATCAGCGCCGCGGTCGGGGAGGCGGTCGCGGGCACCGCGCCGTTCGAGCTCGAGTTCCACGTCACCTGGCCCGATGGCAGCGATCACGTCCTCCACAGCATGGCGCGCGTCGCGCGCGACGCGACCGGCAACGCGACGAAGCTCGTCGGCGCAAACTGGGACGTCACCGAGGCGCGGCGGCTCGCCACGGCCCTCCAGGCGCAGACGATGGTCGCCTCGCTGCAGGCCAGCATCGCGATGGCCGCGAACGGCGCCCGGACCCTCGACGAGGCCCTCGGCGCGGTCATCGAGCTCCTGTGCACGCGGGCCGGCTGGGCGGTCGGCCACGTGTTCGTGCCGGCGCTCGATCAGCTCGTGTCGGCGAACGTGTGGAACCGCGGTGCCGACGACCGTTACGCGGCGTTCCGCGCCGAGAGCGCGGCCATGACATTCACGCGCGGCCACGGGCTCGTCGGCACGGCGCAGGACCTCCGGCGCCCCGTCGTGTGGCGCGGGCTGGGCGCGGAACGCTTCGCGCGCTGGCGGTCCGCGGAGACCTGCCGCCTGCGCGCGGGGCTCGCCGCGCCGGTCCTCGTGGGCGAGGACGTGGTGGCCGTCCTCGAGTTCTACGCGCCGAGCCCGGATGCGTTCGATGGGCTGTTCGTCGAGCTCCTCGCGTACGCGGGCCTCCAGCTCGGCCGCGTGGTCGACCGAACGCGCGCCCAGGCGGCGCTCGAGGACCAGACCGTCAAGCTGCGCGAGGCCGCGAACATCGACGAGCTGACCGGGCTCTACAACCGGCGCGGCTTCGTCGAGCTCGCCGCCGATCGCATCCGCACCGCCGAGCGCACGGCCCAGCGCGTGTTCCTGTTATTTGCCGATCTCGACGGCATGAAGGCCATCAACGACACGTTCGGGCACGCGGCCGGCGATCGCGCGCTGATCGAGGCCGCGGGTGTCCTCAAGCGCACGCTGCGCGTCTCGGACGTCAGCGCGCGGCTCGGCGGCGACGAGTTCGTGGCGCTCACGAGCGAGACCGGCTCGTTCGACGGCCCCGCCCTGATCGCGCGGCTCGGCGCGGCGGTCGAGCTGGTGAACACCGGCGGCGCGAACCCGTTCACGCTCGCGATCAGCTTCGGGATCAGCGGGCCGCGCGCGCCGCAGGAGTCGATCCAGATGATGCTGCAGCGCGCCGACGAGCTGATGTACGCGCAGAAGCAGGCCCGCAAGGCGAACCGACAAGACGCCGAGCGCCGCGGACCGTAGCCCGCAGGGCCCGAGCGCCCCGAGGTGGGCGTAGGCCCACATCGCGAACGGGGCAAACGAGTGCTCCACTGGAATGGAGCGCGAGCTCTCGACGTCACAGAGAGATGCGCGAGGAGGGCAACATGCGGCGCCTCGGGATCGTGATCGCGTGTGCAACCGGCTGCGCCGGGGCGCCGGGCGCGCCCGCTCCGCACCCCGAGCCGACGGTCACGGCGGCGGTCACGCCGCCCCCGCCCGCGCACGTCGGGTGCGCCGATGCCGTGACGCTCGTCGAGCGTGGCGTCGAGCGCGGCCCGATCTGCCCGGCCGACGCGACCGCGCGCGGCCTCACCGTGCTCGAGCTCGCCGACACCTGGACGCCGACCTTGTTCGCGCCCGACGCGGCCGGCAACGCGCCGAGCTATCGCGCGAACTATATAGAGCTCGCCGGCGCCCACACGGACGCCGAGGAGGCCCTCGGCGAGCTGTACGGGATCGTGCCGTCGTTCGCGATCGTGCGAGAACGGCTGGCCGACGACGCGCGCCACGCGTGCCACGCGAACCTGGCGTCCGCGCCGATCGCGCTCCTGCCGCGGTCCATCTCGCAGGACGACCGCGATGCGGTCCGCGGAGCGGAGCAGCGCCGGACGATGTATGCGGCCCAGCTCGAGCGCGAGCGCGTCAAGCGCAAGCTGCCCGACCTCGCGGCGCTCGCGGGCGTCAAGGAGCTCGCCGGGCGCTACGCGAGCTGGAAGACCGTCGACGACCAGCACGCCGCGCTGGTCGCCGCCGAGCAGCACCTCGTGTGCGATGGCTACCTGCCCGCGAAGGACGCGGACGGCAGCTTCACGTGGAAGACCGGCAACGCGGTCGAGCTGTTCCAGCGCCGCAACTTTCTCATGCCGAACGAGCGCCTCGATCCGGAGACGCGCGAGGCCTTGCTCCTCGACAGCCACGAGCGCGACTTCCGCCTGGCGCTGCGCATCCTGCGCGAGCACGTGGTGGACGCGTCGGGGCTCGTCGAGGACGGCACGGCCGGCGCGGGGCCCACGCCCGTGCTCGGGCGGCTGCTCGATCCCGAGGCGATGCGCGTCGCGCGCGGCGGGGCGCCGCTACCGGACGCCGCGCCGGATCTCGTCTCGCAGGCGACGGAGGCGGCGGCGACCGAGCTCGGCTGGACCGATCCGGCGACCACGCGCGCCTTCCTCGAGCGGCACGCGGCCGGCGTCCGCGTGGCGATCAAGCTCCCGCCGGCGCCCGCGTATCACGCGGCGCACATGGCGCTCTCGGCCGAGATCGATCGCGGTGACGTCTACTACGACGAGCAGCCGATCGCGCGCCGCGTGGCCCGCCGCCCCACGCTGGTGCTCTACGTCGACGACGGCGGCACGCGCCGGCCGCTGCTGCGCTGGCCGACGACGATCGGCGGCTGGGCCGATCAGCGCACGGCGGAGGGCGAGGTGCTGCAGCGCTGGAAGGAGTCCGACGTCGGGCCGCGCGTTTGGCGCGAGCTGTACGCGGCGCCGACCTGGCTCGCGCCGAAGACCACGCCGGATCGCGACCTCGTGAAGAACCTCTACAACGGCCACTGGGGCCTCAAGTCGGAGGTGTTCGGCCCGGGCCCCCACGCGGCGTACGGGATGATGCTCCTCGTGCACGAGCAGGTCGTGAAGCAGAAGGACGGCCCGGACCGGTACGACGACAACGGCATCGGCACGCACGGCTCGGCGAGCGTGACCTCCATCGTCAACGGCACGAGCCACGGCTGCCACCGCCTCTACAACCAGCTCGCGGTCCGGCTCGCGGACTTCCTGCTCCACCACCGCGATCACGTCGCGAAGGGCGAGCAGCCCGAGCGCTATCGGCGGGTGATCGAGTACCAGGGCACGTTCGTGGCGACGATCAAGACGCGCGGCTACCTGTACGAGATGACGCCGCCGGTGCCGGTGCTGGTGACGAAGGGCCGCATCCTGTCGGAGCGCAAGTCGCCGCCGGTGGCCACTGCGGCCGCGCGGCCTTGAGGACCGCGCCTGTCCTCAGCCTCAGCCGCCCGAGGCGCCGATGACGAGGCCCTCGACCCAGTCGAGGATGCTGAGGGAGAAGTAGGGGCTCGTGCCGAAGGAGTCCGTGATGGTCGCGAGCCGCCCGGCGAGCTCGACGAGCCCGCCTTCGCGGTGCGTCGGCGGGACCCACGCGTACGCGCGGGGGACCGCGCTCGTCTGCCGGTGCGTCGGCTCCATGTCGAGCGCGCGAAAGATGCGCCAGGCCACGTTCGTGTACCCGAGCCATGCCTCGGCGCCGGCGAGCGCCGCGCGCGCGACGAGATCCGCCGGCGCCGCCGCGGTGCGCTCGGTCGCCACGACCTCGAGCATCTCGACGTCCGCGCGGCGGTCGTGACGCTGCAGCAGCGGCAACACGCGCGCGAGCGACCAGCCGAGCGGCCCGACGGGCGCATCGGCGATCACGTCGCGCAGGGCGGGGACGAGCGCTGGCGCGACCTCGGCGAGGCGCTGGTCGTAGGCCGCGCTGACGAGCGCGCGCGTGTACAGCGCGGCCCGCGCGCTGCGCGGGGCCTGGGCGATGAGCGCGGTCGCGCGCGTCCAGATCGGCCGCGCGTCGGCCGGCGCGAGGCCATAGAGTAGTCGTAGGCGGCGCCGAGTAACCGCTCGTCCTCCTCGGTGCCGGTGGCCGCGAACTCGACGAGCCGTGCGATCTCGGCCGCGCGCGCGGGGAGCGTCATGGTGGCCAGCCGCCCGATGTCCGTCCCGCGGGCGTCGATGCTCTTATGTGCGAACGCCTCGATCGCGTTGATGGTCGCGATCGGCTCGAGGATCCGCGACGTCTCCCGCAGCCGGTCGACCGCATAGCGCTCGAGGTTCGTAGCGTTCAGCTCCGCGTGCCGCGCGACGAGCACGGGCGGCAGCGGCGTCTCCGCCGGCACGTGCGCGACGGCCTGCTGGATCCGCACCTCGTACGCGGCGAGGAGCCACGTGTGGACCGGATCGGCCAGGTTCAGGGCCGTGCGCGCCTCCGCGACGAGCCCGCGCGCGCGGTCCGGCTCGCCGAGCCGCGCGTAGCCGTACGCGAACATGAGCGCGATGAACCCGGCGGTGTGGTGCGGCGTGGAGCCCTTCGCCGTGATCTTCAGCGGCGTCGTGGTGACGATCGCGTGGAGGCGGTCGAGCGTCGGGACGCCTGACGTCGTGGAGCGCGGGCTGCCGGTCCACTGCAGCGCGGCCCGCGCGAGGAGGCGCGTCGAGTCGAGCGTTGGCAGCGGCGAGGTGGTGTCGTCGAGCGCGAGCGGGAGCTCCGTGTAGCCGAGGATCACCGCGTCGCACCCGGCGGCCGCGAGCCGCGCGACGACCGCGCGCAACGCCTGCGTGCTCGCGGCGGGCGGATGTCCCGCCACGAGCTCGTCCATGATCAGCCGGTGCACGGCCTGCCGATCTGCCTCCGGCGGCAGGACGCACGCGATGCCCCGCGTCGCCGGGCGCGGCGGATACACGTCGCTCTCGACGAGCCAGCGCGTCCCGAGCAGGCCCACGCGCCGGGCGCCGCGCGCGCTCGCCGCATCGGCCACCACGTCCGCGATGTGCAGCCACGGCCGCGTCAGGTGCGGCACGACGTGCGCGAACGCGGCGTGGAGCGTGTTATCGGGGCGGACGAGCACGTCCGCGCCAGCGCCGATCAGCATGCGCGCGGACGCCAGCATCAACGCGCCGACGCCCGCGAGGTCGCCCGCGTCGAGGCACCGCACGTAGTCCGCGAGCGACGCCACGTGCATCGAGAGCTCGGGGTGCGCGTGCTCGCCGAGCCGGAGCGCTCCCTCCAGAGCGAGCGTCCTCAGGCACAGCGCCGCTCCTTCCGCCGAGCCCCCCACGATCCCGATGTGCATGCGGGCGCGAGGATAGCCCGAGCCGGTGCGCGCACGGCCGCGCCGGCCGCCGCGCGCCGGCCCCGCGCGCCTGCCGCCGCGCTACGGCCGGACGACCGGCGCTTTGATCTGCGGCTCGTTGGGGCCGGCCGAGGCCGTGATCGCGGCGTCGGCTTCTTCTTCATTGCGCTCCGCCTCGGCGAGCGCGGCTTGCTGCGCCACCAGGCGCGCGTCGTCCGCGAGCTGTTCCTCGATCGCCGGCAGCTCGGCCGTCACGCTGCCGCCCTGGGCCTCGGTCTCCTTGAGCTTCTGCGCGAGCTCGCCGGCGATGATCTGCGCCTCGGCCGCCGGCGTGCCCTCGGTCAGCTTCTCGTAGAGGTCCTCGGCGCGCACGTCGCGCTCGCGCTCCTGGTCGTGCTCCGGCTGACCGGGCAGGTCGAGGTGCAGCTGGCGGACGAGCATCTGCACGCCGGCCGCGACCGGCAGCGCGAGCAGCGCGCCGAGCACGCCGAGCAGCGTCCCGCCGATGAGCAGCGCCAGCAGCACGAGCGCCGGCGAGAGCCGCAGCACGCGGCCGTAGACGCGCGGGATCAGGATCCGGCTCTCGAACTCCTGGTACAGCATGCCGACGAGGAAGACCCCGATCATCCACGCGGGCCCGCGGCTGGCCACCGCCGCCACGGACGGAGCGGTCGCCACGTAGCCGCCGACGAACGGGATGATGTCCGTCATCCCGGCGAAGATCGCGATCGACAGCGCGTTGTCGACCCCGAGCGCGGTCATGAGGATGAACATGAAGATCGCGATCGCGACGGACGTGATCAGCTGCCCGCGCATGTAGCCGCCGACGATGACCGTCAGCTCCATCAGGATGCGCGCGAGCTTGACGTGGTGGTTGCGGGGGATGACGGCGTAGAGGAGCCCCTTGGCGTGGCGGGGATCCGCGAGCAGGTAGATGGCGAGGAACAGCGTCGTGACGCCGTAGCCCACGATGCCGAGGAGGTCGACCGAGTAGCTGGCGACGCGCAGCATGACGTCGTTGAGGGGCACCTCCTTCACTTGCTTCGCGAACGGCGCCGCCCACGCGTGGTGCTGGAGCTCGGTGACCAGCCGGTCTCGGGTCGCGGGCAGCCCCTCGACGATCTTCTGGATCTCGCCCAGGAGCGGAGGCACCGACAGCACGAGGACGCCGATGAACGCCGCCGTCATCGCGATGAACACGAGCGCGAGCGCGTAGCCGCGGCGAAGCTTGTGGCGCTCGAGCCAAGCGACCATCGGATCGAGGGTGCCGACGAGGACCAGCGCGACCACGACCACCACCACGACCGTCCAGAGCTGCCAGATCATCCAGACCCCGAGGCAGGTCAGGACGATGTACAGCAGCGTGCGCGGCGAGATCTCGATCTTGAAGCCGCGCCCTTCAGATCGTTCGGTCGAGGCGGGGTCCGGCGGGTTGGTCATGGCCTGTTGCGCCGGCATTGCGGGCGCCGTGCCATCGCGCGACCGACCTCGCCGCGCACGGACCCGCGCGGTTGGGGATCCGCGCCACACAGTTCAGCCGGTGAGTCGCGCAGCGTGCGCAATCGCGCAGCCGCGCTCCTTCGGGCTCGTGTCGACCCAGCAGTCCGCGTCGCCGACCTCGTTGACGCCGCCGCCGGAGGTGCGCGCCACCCAGGCGCCGTCTTCCTTTGTCAGCGTCGTCTTCGCGCCGAAACCGTCGTCGTCATGGAGGGTGAGCGTGTGGCTCGCCCATGCCGCGGTGGTCAGCGGGTGGTCCTCCTGGCTGCCGCGGCTCGTCAGCTCGCGGAGCGTCAGCGTCGTGCCATCGCCGATGACCGTGACCTGCTGGTCCGGCCCGAACGAGGTGTTGCAGTCGAGGAGGATACCCTTGCCGACCTTCACGTCGACGGGGACGAGGCCCGTCGCCTGGGCGTACGCGACGAGCTTGCGGAACGCGATGCTACCGACGTACGGCACCGCGTGGAGCTCGGCGAGCGTGGCGAACGTCTGGTCGTCGGCCGTGCCCGCCTTGTGGTCCGCCCCGCGCACGTGCGCGGCGATGTTCTTCGCGGCCTTGCTCGCGAGGCCGACGTCGTCGTGCAGCTGCGCCTCGGTGCGCTGGTTCACGAGGCCGAGGACCGCCACGGCCGTCGGCGAGCCGTCCGCGATGCCGTCGGTATCGGCCTTGCCATTGCTGACGAAGCTATCGTCGCGGCCGTCTTCGGCTTCCTGGGTCACGCAGCTGGCGAGGAGGACGAGGCAGACCCAGGGGACGCGCATGAGGCCGACGAGCAAGAGCTGTACTCGCGTGACGCCGAGCGTCGCCGTGTGATTTCGACTAGTTGGCGGACGCCGCCGTGGCTAAGCGCCTTGCCCGCGGCGACTCGAGCGGTCACGTCGTCCGATCTTTGCAAGGCGCTGCGGGCATGACCAAGCCGACATCCTATGACGACATCACCCGCGCCACCGTGCCGGATCCGGACAGCTCGTTCCGTCCGAGCGCGGCGCAGCTCGCGCAAGCCCGCGAGGGGTTTCGTGCGCTCGACGCGGACGAGGAGGCGCTCGCGGCACGGGTGCACGCCGCCCTGGCGGACTGCGGCGTTGCGATCGATCGCGTCACCGTCGACGTCGCGCGCGCCATCGTCACGCTCGGCGGCGCGGTCGGCACGGCGACGGATCTCGCGAAGCTGGGGGCCGCGGTGCAGGACCTCGACGGCGCCGAGATCGTCGACCGTGTGGTGATCTCGCCCGCGGGCTAGGTAGCCGAGGTCAGGGCTTCGCGCGCAGATCTTGTTGCCACGACGTCCGCGCCTTCTTCGCCGTGTCACGCGGCGTACAGCCCGCCACGAGCAGCGCTTCGAGCGCGCCCACGGCGAGCAGCCCGAGCGCGAACCAGGTCACCCGATCGAGCACCAGGATCTGCGCGGCCCCCCACGCGATCACGACGAGCGCGGCCACGAGGGCGACCGTGCGCGCGTGGAGGTGATGCACGGCGAGCAGCCCGGCGGCGAGGGCCTGGCTCGCGGCGACGAGCACGAGCATCGTCGCCCCGAAGCCCGCCGACGCGAGCAGCGGAAGTGGGCCGGTGAAGTCCGCGACCGCCGCGGGGCCCGCCCCGAGGCCGAACACCCGCGCGAGCGCGCCGACCGCGGCCAGGGCGAGGACCCCGATCAGCGTACGCCGCGGGCCCTGGAGCTCGCGCCGTTTGCGCTGGTTCTCCGGGTGCGGGCCGGGGCGGTCCGGTGGGCTCATGGCGCGGCCTTCGCGACCGGCGGGGCCAGCTTGTCGTTCGCCGTCGCGTGCTCCGCCTCGACGCTCCGCAGCACCTCGGTCACCGCGCGACGGACGACCGCCGTCGCGATCGAGATCAACGCGCCGCGCACCGCGGTGCCAAGGATCCCGCGCTCGCGGGGAGGCGCGGCGACGGGCTCGCCCGGTCCCGGCGGTCCCGGCGGTCCCGGCGGTCCCGGCATCAGCCGGTGCGACGGCGGCACGCGGCCGCCGAGGAAGAACCCGACCGCCGCCCCGATGCCGAGCTGGACCCAGGGGTTCGCGAGGTACGTCCGCGGCGACACGATCGTCTTGACGTGCGTGACCCGCGTCTGGAGTTCCGTGAGCTTCGACGCGAGGCGCTCGCGCGCCTGAGCGATGCGCGCTTCGGTGGCGGCGTGGTCGGCCATGGCGTCAGGACCGGTGAATGATGCGCGCCAGGATGTACCCGGCGCCGAGGCCGATGCCGATCGCGAGGGCGGGGTGCTTCTTCATCGTCTTGCCGAGCTCGTCGATCTGCTTGCCGAGCGTTGTGAGGGACTCGTCCTTGAGCGCGACGATGCGATCGCCGGCGTCGTGCAGCAGGTCGGACACGCCGTCTTCGGTCTCGTGCGCGCTCTTCTTCGTGGTGGTCGTCATGGGTCTCCTGAATCGGATCGAGTGATGGTTACGCGGCCGTGGGCGGTTGCGCGGGGTCTTCCGCCGTCGCGGCGCTCGCGAGGAACGCGAGGTCGTCGCGGACGAGCTCGGCCGCCGGTCCGGCCGCGCTCGTCGTGGCGCTCGCCTGCCGACGGGCGCGCTGCACGAGGCCGAAGCCGAGGGCGGCGGCCGCGAGCGTCACGATCCAGAACGCGGCCCACCAGGGCAGCCCGAGCGCCTCGATCGTCGCGGCCAGCGAGAGGCCGAACAGGAGCGTGGTCACGATAAGGACGCTGAACGCGAGCAGGGTCGAGGTGAGCGCGGCGCCGAGGCTGGAGAGCCGCTCGGTGATGTCGTCGCGCAGGGCCTCGACGTGTGCGCCGACCAGCTCGCGTGCTTCGTCGATGATCCCGCCGACGAGATCGATCGCGCCCGCCTCGTGGTTCTTAGTGGCGAGATCTTTCTCCGACGACATGCGGGCGGACAGGCCCAGTGCAGCGCGCGTGCCGGCCGCGGCGGGCGCACCTGTCACCGCGGGTACTGCACGAGCGTGGCGAGGAGGCTCGATCTCACGGTACGCAGCGCGCGCCGTGCGCACGCGCACGGTGGCACGGAGGACGCATCCTGTGGGGCGATGCTGGGCACCGAGACCGCCATGTCCGCCGCGTTCGACGACCAGGTCACTCTCGAGCAGGCGATCGAGGGCCTGCGCAAGGTGGGATTTCACGAGTCCGATATCGCCGCCGTCTACGCGGATGGAACGCCCGTCACGCTGGCGAACCGCGATAAAGACTGGACCGAGGGCTACCCGACGGGTGGCGCGGCCCGGCTCGAGGTCCGCGTGGTCGACGAGAAGTGGGCCGAGCGCGCGCACGATGTCCTCGCGCGCTGCGGCGCCGCGTCGATCGACGGCGCGCCGGTCCGCTGACCGCGGTAGCCCCGGCGCGCTGGATCAGGGCAGGGCGGTCCGGCGGGCGAGGACAGCGAGCGCCCGCCGCAAGACGTCTTCGATCTGCGTGATCTGCACTGGCTTGGTCAGGAAATGGAATGCCCCGGCGTCGCGCGCCGCCCGGCTGACCGCGCTGTCGGCGCGGCCCGAGACCACGATGGCGATGACGTGCGGGTGGCGCGCGCGCACGGTCTCGCAGAGCTCGAGCCCGGTCATCTCCGGCATCTCGACGTCGGTCACGACGATCGCCGCCGGGGTCACGGCGAGTCGGTCGAGGCACGCCTGGGCCGACGGCACGGGGGTGACGTCGAAGCCACGGTGCTCCAGGACCTCGCAGAGAAGCGCGCGCATGTCGTCGTCATCATCGACGACGAGCACGGCGTGCTCGCAGGTCATGTACGGCTCGCAGCGGCGGGAACAGCGGGCGCGCTGGGCATGAGAGCGATCACTGCGGGTCCTGTGCCAGGGTCTGACGGCCGCGCTGCGCGAGCACGAGCGCCAACGGCGCTTCATACGACGCAGCGCGCCACCCGGATCAGTTTCGGCGCGCATTGCCTTCGTCGCCATCGCGGCGGTGTGCGGAACCGGCGAACCGGCTCGCACGACGAGCGGGCCGTCCGCAGGTTTTGCAGCCCTGTACGCTGGCCCGCGGCGCGGCGCTCGATCGCAACTGGAACGGACCGACGGCGCGCGTTGCCGTGGCGAAGATCGAGCCGTGACCTTCTCTCAGCTGCCGCGCTCGCTCGCGACGATGGTCGTCGCGCGGATGCAGCGGCCCGCCGTCCAGGCGTTGCTCGGTCACGCCGACATCACGACGAACGGAGCTCGAGATTTCCATCCGATCGTGCGGGACGCCCCGAACCTTCGATGCACTCGCGTCTTCAGGCCGAAGTACTGGCCCGTGTCGCCGGTCGTCTCGCCCGGGCGGGGGGGAGGATCGAAAGCGAGGATGGATCCCTCGCGAGGACAATCCCTTGATGTCGTTGCACCTAAGCGCGAGCCCGGAACACGCGTCCCACCGGGTCGCTCGGATGCGCACGAGGCACCGCGGGGACCTCGGTCTTGGCGCCGAGCGACGATGGGACGACCGCGGCGATCGGCCGCACGTCTAGCGGCGCGGCAACCTCTGCGGCAAGGTCGGCAAATCGCTCCGCTGTTCCCCCCGACCACCGGTGCACATGTACGGCACTCGGACGAACCCGAACGTGGGGATGACGAAAACCCTAGAAATTTCGAGCCGGTGCCCGGGTATGATCCGGGGACCTACGGTTTACGAAAAAGAGGCACGCATCGATCCGGTGACTTACGGCGAGATGGCGTTATGACAAAGCTCGTCAGGTACCTACGGTTTATTGGTGACTTGTTAACGGGTGACGTGCGACGGTTGGTGACTAATTGGTGACTAGCCGGCCGGTGCCGGGCATTCATCAAGGAAGGCCAACCCGTGAAGCTGAAGCTCAATGAAAAGTCGGTAGCGGCCCTCGCGCTGCCCCCCGGCAAGTCGCAGCTAGTCGTTTGGGACAAGGAGCAACGCGGCTTTGGCGTCGTGGTGGGCAAGACCGCGCGTACCCTGATCGCAGAGGGCCGGGTTGACGGCGTCAAGCGCCGGACGGCGATCGGCGTGCTCGGTGCGATGCGGCCCGAGGGCAGCCCGTGGACTGTCCAGCTTGCTCGCCAGGCAGCGCTTGAGGCGTTCGTAAAGATGGCGCGGGGGTTGGATCCCAACGCGTCCAGGCGCGCGCCTGAGGCCAGCACGGGCACGTCCGGGCCGACCCTGCGCGACGCGCTTACGGTTCACGTCGCGCGCATGCAACGAAAGCAGCGGGCCGAGCGCTCGATCTCGACCATCACAGCCGAGCTTGAAAAGTACATGGCCGCTTGGCTCGATCGCCCACTCGCCGAGTTGACGGGCGCCGTGCTGATCGACAAGCACGAGCAGATCAAGCGCACGGTTAAGGCGCGCGCCGGTTCGAACCCGGATAACGACAAGGGCGCGCCGCTTGCCAACCGCGTCGTTACGCACGTGGGAGCTTGCTGGAATTCGTTGAACCGTAAGCTTGAGGGAGCGCTCGGCACGTGGAACCCGGCCAAGGCTGTTGATCGCGATGTGCTCGCCCCCAAGCGCGAACGCATCGCCGATCAGGACCTACCATCGTGGTGGGCGACGGTTCAAACCCTCACGCCGATCCGGCGCGACTTGCAGATTTTCGCGCTGTTTACCGGGATGCGAAGCGAGGCAGCGCGTGAGGTGAGGTGGGAGCACGTGGATCAAGCGAAGTGCGCGCTGATCGTGCCCGATCCGAAGGGCGGAAAGTCGAAAGCTTTTA
>JANXOM010000347.1 GCA_025353585.1 Deltaproteobacteria bacterium | reverse complement strand
GCGCGCCGCTTGCCCTCGGCGGGGGTCTCATCTTGACGAAAAACTCGGAGTGACTTCGGCACGCTTGGGGATCCATTCTCCGCCCATCGGTACACGGATATCGGGAAGCGACTGTCTCAAGCGACGTTGGCACATAGGGGGCCGAGCAGCCGGGTACGCGCTGAGCGGACTGCGGTCGTCACGCATTCAAGCTGCCACCGGCGTCAGCACGTCGGAAGACGGGGCTCGTGCAGCGATACGACCTTCCGTACCTGGGGCGGTAAGCGCGCGGGTGCGGGCCGCCCCCAGGTGAACCAGCGCAAGAGCGAGCCGCACCGCGTCCGTCCGCCGATCATCGCAACCGAATGCGCGCACGTCGTGATCCGCGTTGGCGAACCTGTCGGCGCGCTGCGCCGGTGGAAGTGTTACCGCGCCGTCAATCGCGCCCTCCGCATCACGCTGCAGCGCGCTGCTTTCCGCATCGTCCACGCGAGCATCCAGCGAACACACGTCCACCTCCTCGTCGAGGCCGCGGACGCCACGCAGCTCGCGCGCGGCATGCAAGGGTTCCAGATCTCCGCGGCTCGCCATCTCAATCGTGCCATCGGCCGCCCGCGCGGGAACGTGTTCATCGACCGCTACCACGCCACCGTGATCCGCTCGCCGACCCAGTGCCGAAACGCGGTTGCCTACGTCCTGAACAACTGGCGAAAGCATCACGAGGACCACGCCCGCCACGGCCGCGATGGTCGCGGCGCGTTTCTCGACGCGTTCTCGAGCGCGATCCGCTTCACCGGCTGGGCCGAGTCGCATCCGCCGTGGCGAGTGCCCTCGCACTACGATCCGCTCGCGGTCGCCCACGCGCAGACCTGGCTCCTTCGCGCGGGCTGGGCGAACGGGGCGTCGATTTCGATGCACGAGGTACCTTCGCGGCCACACGCGTTCTGACTACGCGGTACCAGCCGGTACCCCGTGCGATTCCGTGTCATGCAGAGACCTCGACGACCTCGCGGCGGGCTCCACCGCTGCTGCGTCGCGAGCTGCACGCCGGCGGTCGTGTGGCCGTCGTCCGCGGCACGTGGCCGGCGCTACACATCCGTCGCCATGAACGCGACATCCGTGGTCGCGAATCGGCGCGCCCGAATCTCGTCGTCGCTTCCGAAGCACAACCCTGCGCGATTGCGCGTCGCGGCTCGAGTCGGTCGGAACTCGACTGCGAATGTCGCCGCCGTCGCCGTCGCCGCCGCCGCCCGCCGCCGACCGCCGCCAGCGGTAGGGGCTTGATGTGGCAGCGGTTCCTCCGGCCTGTGTCGGTGGTACGGGGGGTGCGGCAGCGGTTCTGTGGCGGCAGGCTTCCCAGCCGCGTGAAGTCCGCCCGGCCACGTGTCCGGCCGCGGCGAGAATTTGGCGAGGGCGGCGGTTCCACTCAGGACGGCGGTTCCAGTCAGGACGGCGGGTTTCGGCCGCGGTGGCGGCGGCGGGTCCCGTCCGCCAGGGCCGGAACTGGCACACCCGGCCAACCCGGCCAGGGACCGCCTGCATGCGCGCATCTTCCGCCCGGCGCCCATCGGTCCCGGCGCCGCGTGGGCACCGGACGTTCGCCGCCGTCGCGCCAATCGCCGCGACCAGCACCGCGCCTGCCCCGCTGCGCCCCCACGTCCGAGGCCCCGCCCGGCATCGACGCGCTCGGCGGACGCGGCATGCCGCTCCCTGCCGTCGCCCGGGTGCTCTCCAGCCAGCTCGAAACGTCCGTCTGGGTCCGGCTCGCCATCGAGCGCACCGTCGACGCCGCGTTCACGCGCGCCCACCATTCGCCCTCCGCCCGCCCCTCTCGCCGCACTCGACCCACTGGACGAACTCGCTGGCCACCTCGCGCGACCCCGCCTCGCCCGCGGCGACGGAGGTCGCCGGGGCGCCACGTACGGCAGGCCGGTGCCACCGGAGCATCCAGCCTCGGGCGCGCGCCCGTCCCGGCGAGCCTCCACGCTGTGCCGCTCGACTACGTCCGCGACGCCCGCGCGCCCGCCTTGACGCTGGACAGCGCGCAGGTGCCGCCCGGCGTCCGCCACGATACCGGCGCATTCATGCAAAACACCTCCCGCCGATCACGCTCGAGCGCCACGACAGCCCCGCCGGCGGGGCTCGGCGCGCGCCCGCGCGCGACTCCACTTCGGCTCCGAGCGCCCCCACCGGGTTGGCCGGCGTCCTCGACGGCCCGTCGTCGCCGTGGCCGCCGCCCCGCATGGCCGAACCCCGGACACGGCAAAGGTCCAAGCGGTGAGACCCCCATGTCAGTCGCGCGCGAACACCGGCCGCGCCGCCGGCGCACCGCGCACGACGCGCACCACCGCCACGTCGTCGGGCCGCTTCCGCGTCCACCGCTCCAGCACCGCCGCGCTCGCCGTCGCGACCAGCGCCGCCGGCACGATGAGCTGCTCGTGCCGCGCGAGCGTGCCGAGCAGCGCCACACCACCGATCGCCACGGGAACGATCACTGCGAGCCGCACGCTCGTCCGGACCGGCGACATCGCAGCGAGGATCCAGCCCGCGCACCCCGCCACCAGCGCCGACGGCAAGACGCCGGCCACCAGGAGCTGAAACGCGAGCGCGAGCCCGTGCGGCCCGCCGCGATCCATCGCGAACCCCGACGAATAGGCCGGCGACAGCATCTCCTCCATCGCGAGCGCCGCGACCGTCGCGAACAGATTGCCGACCCCGACGATCGCGCCTTTGAAGCCGCTCGGCAGCGGCCGCCCCATGGGCGCCGCCACGTGCGACCGCGTCCACAGCTCGAGCACCAGCACGAGCGCCGTCGTCGGCACGGCCGCGAACGGGATGAGGCTCGGCTCGACGACCAGGCCGAGCGCCACCATCGCCGCGAGCGCGGTGAACGCCATCACGACCCGCCGGTTCTCGCCGAGCCGCGCCCCGACCGCACCCAGGGCGGCGCCGACCACCAGCCCGGGGACGATCCCGATGTCGATGATGAGCCCGGCGAGCTCGCCGGCGTGCCGGGCATCGAGCCCCCGCAGCGCGGCGGCGCCCCAGCCGACCGCCAGGACGTTGCCGGCCCCGAGCGTCATTCCCTTTCCGACCCCGACGAGCGTTCGCATGTCTCGTTCCGAACCGCCCGTCGCGCCCCCGTATTCGACGTAACCGATGGATGTCCCGAGGACGACTCGCGCAGAAATAGCGCAGGCCCCGCATGCGACGGTTGACCGATCGCCCTTCGCGACCCATAGTGCGTCCAGGTCTTTGATATGGGGGCGTACCGGTTTCGACGGGGATGAAGAAGTTCGAGTCGCGCGCCGTGGCGCCCATGGCCACGTAAAAATGGGCAAAACTGCAACTGCGAACGATAACGTTCACGCCGTTGCTCTCGCCGCCTGATCAAAAAATCAGATGACGACGGTGCCAGCAGCTTCCGTCTGTAGCAGCTGAACATCGAAACAATCAGACTGGGCCTCCTGACCCGTTAGCAGACGGAGGCCGAGAACCCGCTAGCTTGTCGAGCTCGCAGACCGGCCGCCGCCGGCGAGCACGAGACCCTGAAATGGCGTGCCTACACGCGTAGACACTCGTCCCGAAACTTTCTCGGACAGGGGTTCGACTCCCCTCGCCTCCACTTATTTGCTGTTACGTTCTCGCTGGTTACGGCGTCTGTAAGGAGACTGTAAGGAGCTTCGGCTCCAACGGCCTCTGCAGAGGCCTCCGGCGCCGCGCGGGTGATCTGCAGCTTGGCCACCTCGCGGCAGGTGGCCTCCCATTGGCGCCCGCGGTTGTAGCCGACGAACGCCGAGCGCGAGCCCGTGCTCCGCGTGTGGGTCACGCGCGTTTCGATCACATGCGGGTCCGCGCCGTCCTCCAGCGTCAGCGTGATGAACGTGGCTCGCGAATCGTAGCCGCGGCGGTACCGGAGCTCCAGGGCGGCGATGTCCTCGCGCCAGCGCTTCCCGTTGTAGTCGGTCCCGCGGAACGCCTCGCCTGCACGCGTCCGGCGACGGGCGGCGACGTCGGGCGGCAGCGGCACGATCAAATCGTCGGGCGCAGGGGTGTGGCCCATCATGGCGGCCCAGCCCGAGAGCTTCCACTCCGCGAGCATGGCGGCAAGCGTCGGGTGCACCGGCACGTAGCGGACGGCGTTCGTCTTGGTGGACTTCTCGGCGAGGCCGCCCGGCACGAC
>JANXOM010000306.1 GCA_025353585.1 Deltaproteobacteria bacterium | reverse complement strand
GGCGTGGTCGCGAGCGAGATCTCGAGGTTCGCGCCGGGGTCATTGGCGGCCGGGGCCGACCAGTCGACGCCGAGCTTGCCGAGCGCGGCCACGAGCTTCTTCTCTTCCTCGGCGTGCACGCGCGCGACGAGCTTCGACGCGCCCGCGGCGAGCTTCGGCCGCGACGGCGAGCTCACCGTCGAGACGAGCTCCTTCGCGAACCGCATCTCGAAGTCCTCGGTGATGTCGTCCGCCGGCTCGTCGTCGTCGATCGGCTCGGGCGTCACGGGCGTCGCCGCGGGCGTCGTCGGCTTGCCGGCGGGCGGGATGATCTTTTCGTAGACGTACGGGACCTCCCACTCGGGCTTGTCCGTGTCCTTCGCGTACGTGGAGATGAGGTGCGCGTCGAGGTCCTTCTCGCCGTACGTGTGCGTGGGTGGCAGCATGTGGACCGCGTCCGCGACCGTCGCGTTCTGGTCCGGGATGATCATCCGCTGCAGCAGGATATCGGGGACGATGCCGAGGTTCTGGATCGAGCGATCGCCGGGCGTCAGGTACTGCGCGATCGTCAGCTTCAGCTTGCTCTTGTCCTCGTTGTCGTAGAGCTCCTGGACCGAGCCCTTGCCGAACGTGCGGCGGCCGACGATGACCGCGCGGTCGAGGTTCTTGAGCGCGCCAGCCACGATCTCGGAGGCCGAGGCCGAGCCGCCGTTGACGAGCACGGCGAGGGAGCTCGTGGTGTCGCCGTAGCCGCGCTCGGCCCGCCGCGCGTCGCGATCGCGGCCCGACACGGTGGTCACGACCGTGCCGCTATCGACGAACAGGTCGGCGAGCTGCACGGCCTCGTCGAGGAGGCCGCCCGGGTTGCCGCGCAGATCGAGGATCCACGAGGTCGCGCCCTGGCCCGACATCTCCTTCATCGCGTCGCCGACGTCCGAGGCGATGCCCTTGCTGAACTGCTTCACCTGGATGTAACCCACGCCGTGATCGAGCAGCTTGTGCTCGACCTGCGTCACCCGGATGAGCTTGCGCACCAGGTCGAAGCGCAGCAGGGAGCCGTCGCCAGACTTGCGCTCGACCCACAGCGTCACCGCCGTATCCGGATCGCCGCGCATGCGGTCGACCGCCTCGTTCGAGGTCAGATTTTCGGTCGGCTCGGCGTTGATCTTGACGATGTGATCGCCGGCCTTGATGCCCGCGCGCGAGGCGGGCGTGTCCTTCATCGGCTTGATGACGGTGAGCTTCTTGTCGACCATGCGGATGACGATGCCCAGGCCGCCGAACTTGCCGCTCGTGGAGACGTCCATGTCGCGCGCCTGCTCGGGATCCATCAGCGTCGAGTGCGGATCGAGCGTCGAGAGCATGCCGTTCGTGGCCGCGTACTCGACCTTCGCGAGGTCGGCGCCGGCGTTCATGTTCGTCTCGACGAAGCGGAAGATCTTGCGCAGCTTCGCGGCGAGCCGCCACGGCGAGTCGACGTCGTCGGTGTCGAAGACCTCGCGCTTGTCGTTCACCGCGACCGCGACCTTGTTGTGGGCCGGGTCGGGCTCGACGAGCACCTCGGGGATGTTGTACTGGACCGAGTCGAGCGCGGCGTAGAGCATCTTCTTCGGATCGATGCGCGCGGGGTCGACGTAGCGCTCCTTGATCTTGACGAGCGTCTTGTTGAAGATCGTGAGCGCCGAGAGATCGTGGTGCGGCGCCTCGCCGGGCGCGGCGCGGACCTCGGGGACATCGACCGAGAGCGACACACCCTCCGGCGTCTGCCGGATCACGGTCAGGACAAGTGCGAGAGCACCTGCCGCCCCCACCAGGGCGAGGTTCAACCTGCTGCGCATGCGATAATAGTAGAGCGAAACCTCCGTCGCGCCAGGCACGGCTTTCGGCGATCGCGCCGTGCCGCGTCTGTCTCACGTAGTCGCATGTAGTATGGTCGGGGCGCGATGGTCGAGCGCAAGAGCTCCGGCAAGCGGCGCCCATCGAAAGATAAGGCGGCCGTGATCGACGTGGGCGACGCGCCCGCCGACGGCGAGGCGGCCGAGCCGGCGGAACCCGCCGATAAAGACGAGGACGCCGAGCCCGACGGCGGGGCAGAAGAGGGCGTCGACACCGACCTGGCCTCGGGCGCGCCCGCCTCGATCGATACGGATGACGATGCCCGCGAGGAGCCGGCCGGCGCAGACGTCGATCTCGAGTCAGGCGGCGGCGGGGACGATGACGTCAAGCCGGCGCGCGTGGAGCGCGGCCTCGCCCGGCGCGATCCGATGTCGATCTACATGTCCGAGACGCGGCGGTTCCCGCTGCTCTCGGCCGAGGACGAGCACGCGCTGGCCGTCAGGCTCGTCGAGCACACCGACACGGCGGCGGCCCGCAAGCTCGTCGAGGCGAACCTCCGGCTCGTCGTCAAGATCGCGTACGAGTACCGGCGCGCGCACCGCAACCTGCTCGACCTCGTGCAGGAGGGCAACATCGGCCTCATCCAGGCCGTGTCGAAGTTCGATCCGTACCGCGGCGTGAAGCTGTCGAGCTACGCGGCGTTCTGGATCCGCGCGTACATCCTCAAGTTCATCCTCAACAACTGGCGCCTCGTGAAGATCGGCACGACGCAGGCGCAGCGGAAGCTGTTCTTCAACCTCCGCAAGGAGCGCGAGAAGCTCGAGCAGCTCGGCTTTCAGGCCACGACGAAGCTCCTCGCGGAGAAGCTCGACGTGCCCGAGCGCGAGGTCATCGACATGGAGCGCCGGCTCGCCGCGCCCGAGGCCTCGCTCGACGCGCCGATCGGCAGCGGCGACGACGGCGACGGCTCGCGCACCCGGCTCGACTACATGCCGAGCGACAACGACCGCCCCGATCAGGCGTACGCGGCGACCGAGTTCAAGGAGCTCCTCAAG
Source organism: Deltaproteobacteria bacterium (assembly GCA_025353585.1). Lineage (GTDB taxonomy): Bacteria > Myxococcota_A > Polyangia > Haliangiales > Haliangiaceae > JABFXX01. The sequence continues at coordinate 324 of JANXOM010000306.1, read as the reverse complement.
AGCAAGCTCGAGACGTTCGCGGCGACGCTCGAGGGCCGCGAGCAGACGATCTTCCGCGAGCGCTGGCTGACCGAGGACCCGAAGACGCTGCAGGAGATCGGCGACAAGTACGCGATCAGCCGCGAGCGCGCGCGTCAGCTCGAGAAGCGCATGCTCGATCGCCTGAAGAAGTACCTCGAGAGCGAGCTCGGCACGTCGATCGACATCGCGGCGATGTCGCGCGAGTAGGGCGGATGGCAGGCGTGTTGTATGTCGTCGGCACGCCGATCGGGAACCTCGAGGATCTCTCGCTCCGGGCGGCGCGCGTACTGCGCGAGGCGGACG
>JANXOM010000291.1 GCA_025353585.1 Deltaproteobacteria bacterium | reverse complement strand
CGGGCGCAAGCCTCGGCGGCGCGGTCGCGATCGCCATGCGCGAGCGCGCCGCGGGCCGCGCGCAGATCGGCCCGCGCCGCCGCGAGAGTCGCCGCGCGATCCGGATCGAGGAGCGGATCGGCCGCGATGTCAGCGGGCGGCACCGCCCGGTCGCCCGCGCCCGCGAGCAGCTCGTGCCGCAGGTCGAAGCCACGCATCCGGCCGTTCGCGTGCGGATCCCCGACCCACAGCTCCAGGGACGCCGGATCCAGGATGACGACCTGGCTCGCGCGGCCATCGTCGATCGTCGCGCGATGGCCGGGCGGGCGCGCGTCCTCGACCCCCTTGGCATCGGTCCCGCGCCCGTCGCGCAGCACGGCCGCCATCGCCGCGACGTCGGGCAACGGAGCGCGCACCAGGCGCGCCGCGCGCTCCACCCGGGCCTGGGAGGTGAGCGTCCGGCGCGCGCGCTCGTTGTCCGGATCGGAGGCGAGCGCGTTCGTCGTCAGGAGGTCGCCGATCGCGGCGAGCTTCGGCGAGCGCTCCACGATCGCCTTGCTGGGGGTGCGCTCGATGACGACCCACGTCCCGGTCGAGCCATCCACGAGCGCGATCACCGCGGTGCCGAGCGTGGGCGTCGCCTCGACGAGCTTGATCGCCTCGTCGAGGGTGGTCGCCTGCTCGAGCACCGCGCGGGCCAGGAAGCTGATGGGCCGCGCGCTGCGCGTGGCGCGAACGTCGCTCGTGCGCGCCGGGTCCACCATCACGGCGATGCCCTTGCTGTTGACGCCCGTGATCACGCCGAGCTGCCCGGGCCAGCCGACGCTCGCCCACGGCAAGCGACCCTCCGGATGCGCGATGATCACGGTCGGGATCTCGGCGTCACCGCCGTCGTCGTAGCCCGCGAGCGCGACGGTGCGGCCGATCCACACGCGCGCCGGGGCCAGGGCCTGCCGCGCGACGACGGTCAGGCTGTGCGCCACCACGTGCTGCTCGACCTCGTCGCTGCGGACGGCGGGGGAGCCGACGTCGAGGACCGCCTGGTCCCGGAGCACGTCGTCGAACGACACGTCGACGCCGCTCGCGGCCGCCCCGCGCGCGAGGCCCGCGATCATGCGGCGATCGGCCTCGATCATGCCGTCGTCGACGAAGCGCCAGCGCCACGCGAGGCGCATGTTGTGCGTCGAGCCGGCGAGGAGGCCGTCCTCGGGCACGGTGGCCTGGATCGAGGCATCCGCGGCCGCGATCACCGGCGTCAGGTACGGCGCGAGCAACCGCCCGTGGGCGGCGCCGATCGCGTGGGCATCGCCGGTGACGCGCAGCACCGGAAGGCTCCCGAGCCACGCGAGCGAGCTCCCGTTGAACACGAGGGCGGGCGGCGTGCCGGGCGCGCCTTGCTGCGAGCTGATCTCGCCGCGCACCTCGCCGGCGGGCTCGTCGTACGCGACCGAGCGGCGATAGATGAACCAGGAGACGAGGAACGCGACGCCGAACAGCGCGATCGCGATCCCGCCTGCGCGCCATGGCCGCAGCGGCCCCGAGCGCCGGCTTCCGATGACGAGATCCGGCATGGGCGCGTGTAGTACCTCGGACCCACGCGCGGATCCACGTTGACCGGGTAGGGGGTGGTTGCTAGCCTTGGCAGGGTTCCGTGGGCGTTCATTCGACGACGATGGTTGCGCTCGCAACGGCCGAGCCGCTGCTCGTCGCGGTGATCGGCCTCCTGTCGGCCGTGATCGTCGGCCTCGGCGCGATGGCGATCATGTTGCGCCGGCGCGCCGCGCGCGAGCAGCTCGCGCCGGTCCCGGCCCCGCGGGTTTCGGCTCTCGCGCTCCAGGCGAGCCCGCCGCCGCGTCCGCGTGCGCGCCCCGTCGTGCGCGGCGGTGGCGGCGGCGGTGGCCTCGCGGTCGCCACGTCGACGGCGATGGTCTGCCCGACGTGCCGCACCGAGTACCACGGCATGACGTACTGCACGCGCGACGCGCGGCGCCTGGTCCCGCCCGAGGACATGCTTGGCGCGGCGCTGCGCGGCAGCAGCGGCCGGAGCGCGGGCCTCGTCTGCATGGCGTGTCGCCGCGCGTACGAGCCGGGCCTGCGCTCGTGCCCGCACGACGGCAACGAGCTCGTGCCGTTCCCGGTCTACAGCGCCACGCGCCCGCGGCGCGCGCGCACGAGCGAGCCGGCCAACGTCATCGCCCGCATCTGCGGCGTCTGCGCCAGCAAGTACGACCTGAACGCGCGCTTCTGCGGCCACGACGGCGGCGAGCTCGTGGTCATCAACTAGCGGCGATCTCCAGTCGCCGCCGTGAGTTAGCCCGACCACGCAACCTTCCGCGCCGCCGACCGATACGGCGCCGCATGAGCGATCATGCCCACGCGCCGAGCCCCGACCGCAGCTCGGTTACTGGCACCTCCGTCCCGGCCACGCCAACACGCAGCCCGGCGGACCTCGCGCGCGACGCGGTGTTCGGTGCGTCGCAGGCCGTTGCGGCGGTGCGTCACGCGCGCGCGGCTGTCGTCGATGCCGCCGCCGCCAATGATCGCGCCGCGTGGACGACCGCCCGCGAGCGCCTCACCACCGCGACGACGCAGGCTCGACGGGATACGGCCCGCGCGACGGCACTCCTCGCGAATGCGCCGGATGCAGCCCCGGCGACGGTCGGCGTGCAGCGGGATCTCGACGAGCTCGAGCGGGAGGCCACGACCGACGTCGCGCCGAAGGGATACTCGGAAGTGTCCTACGAGGCCGAGCTCCTCGCCGCCGTGGCCAGGCGGCCCGAGGGGAGTGCGCGCGACGGCTACCAGCGAAAAGAAGAGGCCATCAAGGGCTGGCTCGACCGGCTCGACGCGCTCGAGAGCCGCATGCTGGCGAACCGGATCGCGAAGCGCGTCCCGGGCGACGAGCTGGCGGCCGCGTTCCTGAACGCCGGCAACCTCGGCACCGACCGGCGCGCCCGCATCCTCGCGTTCATGGCGGGTGCACGCGAGCGGGCGGCACGTCGGGCCGAGCCCGCGCGGCGAGCCGAGCTCGCGTCACCCACCGTCCGGTCGGATGTCGATCCATCGCGCGGAGGCGCCCAGGAGACGAACACCCTCGCTCCGACGAGTGAACGCGAAGACGTCCGCGTCGCCCACGTGGCCAACGTCCCGCGCGCGGCGGACTCGTACTTCGGACTGCACGCGAGGGCGTTCCTCGCGACCGCGCGCGCGCGCCTGATGACCGACCGCATCGCTACCGGCGCCGCGCGCCTGACCTGGGCGCACGGGCTCGCGGCCTTCGTCGACCAGCTCGACGCGGCGATCGAAGCGATCGCGGGGAGCGTCACGACGGCCTACACCGTCCTCGCCGAGCTCCTTCACCCCGCGGATCCGTGGCGGGTGATCGACGAGAACCGACGGCTGACCGAGGGGGAGCCGGGGACCGGTAAGGGGCCCCAGGGCTGGAGCCCGGCGGCCGGCGTGGCGCTCGCGGGCGCGTTCGAGGCGGTGATCGAGAGCTCGCTGGCGCGCATGGCCCCGCGGTACGTGGATGCGACCGACAACAGTCCGACGGAGGCGGTAACCGCTGACGTGCTCGTGACGAGCCATCCGTTCGATCGCGTGACCGCTCGCATGTTGTGCGCGCCGGGTGTCGCACACGTGGCTCGCGATCCGCGCGCGACCACCGCCCGCGCGGCCACCGGGCCGGCGTCGCACGACCTTCAGCGTGATGGCCTCCGCCTCGTCTACGGCTACGAGTGGCTCGGCGCCCGCGACCCGCAGCTGTGGAACTGGATCAAGGTCACGGACCCGATCGACGCCACGCCCGAAGAGGTCGCGCTCCTGCTCTGGCCGAGCGACGGCGAGCGCAGCACGTACCGCGCGTACGGCATCACCGGCACCGCGCCGTTCTTCGCCATCCAGCCGGCCTGGGCTCGCGAGATTCCCGGCGCGCAGGAGCACGCGCCCGTGCTCCTGCAGATGCCGTGGCCGATGCCGACCCGGGAGCGATCGCCCGCGGCGACGCTCGCGTCGAGCACGCTGGCCGACGAGGCCGCGCTCGCGCAGGCAACACGATCGCCGGGCGCGCCAACGACGCGGACGGACCGCGCCGATGCGCTCGAGGCGCTCGATAGTAGCGCCGCCATCCTCGGAGACCTCTCCGCGCGTTTCGGTACCTGGGGGATGGCGCACGCGGTCGCGCCGGCCCTCGGCTTCGTCGAGCTCAAGCGCGGGTGGTTCGCGACGGCGTCGCGAGAAGACGCCGCGCGGTGGCAGGAGACCATGGTCCTCGTCGGCGCCTGCGTTCGTGACGTCGGTCAGGGCGCCACGCGCGCCCTCGACACGATCGGCGCTCCCTCCCCGGAGGCCTCGGGTGGCGACCCGCGGCATCGGGTCCTGCGGACGTTTGCCGAGGCACTGGGCGCGTCGCATCTCGTGGACTCGGCCCGCCACTTGCTCGGGACGGCGATGCAAGAGCTCGCGCTCTTGCCGTTCGACCTGCTGCAAGCGTCGGGAGCCGCCGCACGCCGGTCGCTCGACAATCTCGACGCGGCCGAGAGCGGGGGCGCGCTCGACATCCTCGATCAGGAGCGGCGCCTCGCGCCCGAGCTGGAAGAGCAGTGGGCCCACAGCAACCTGGTGCAGGCCGAGCTGCGGCAGCGCAGGCTCGCCGGCAAGGCGATCGATCCGCTCGAGCTGGAAGACGCGAGCCTCGACATGCGCGAGGTGGCGCTGCGCGGTCAGCTGGCGCAGCTCGAGCTCGCTCTCGCCGAGCTCTCTCGCCAGGCCTACAACGTCATGGACGGCGTGTTCGGTGGGATCTCGAGCGAATTCGACACGGTCCTCCAGGCGCTCCCCGACACCGCCGCCGAGCTCTGGATCGGCGTGAGCTCGGTCGACAGATCGCTGGATCCGAAGACACACAAGCCGGCCGACGACGCGGTTTTCGGCGCTCCGAGCGACGAGCAGAGCCGCGTCGAGCAGGCCGCACGCCTCCGCGGTGACCGGCGCGTCGCGCTCGCGGTCGCGCCGACCCGCCTCAGCGCGCTGTATATCAAGCACGGCTTCACGAAGGACTTCTTCACGAACGCTGCCGCGACCATCAAGGACGCCAACCGCCGCCGGGTTGTCGTGGAGGTCGGCATGCTGATCGCGATCACGATCGCGTCGGCGGGTGTCGGTGAGCTGGTCGGCGGATTCGCGGCCGGGCTGGTGGATGGGGCGCGAGGCGTGACGGCGGCGACCGACATCGCCGAGCTGTCCGGGACCGCCCGGGTCGTCGGCGGCGCGACCGAGATGGTCGCGAGCGCCGCGACGCAGGCCGGGCTGACCACGTTGACGAGCGGGGAGGATTTCTCGGAGGGCTTCCTTGCGAACCTGGGCGTCTCGGCGGCGCTGAAGCCCCTCCACGCGATCGCGCATACCTGGGGTGCGATGAGCAGCGAGTCGTTCAACATGTGGGAGAAGTCCGGCCGCATCACCCGCCTCGTCGCGAACGCATCGCTCCTCACGGTCGACCTGGTCGTCGGAGCGGGCGTGGGCTACGTGGTCCACCAGCTCGTCGGTGCGAAGGGCGGGCCGCCCGATGAGCAAACGATCACCGACTGGGCTCTGCAGGGCGCCTCGATGGCGCTCGGCAGCTTTCTCCACGCCCGGCTCGGCGACAGCCTCGAGCGCCTGCGCCTCGCCGGCGGGGCGGCCGGTGATCTCGTGCGGCGCACGGGCCAGCAGCAGCTCCTCGCGGCGAAGATCTCACTTGCCGGAGACCCGTCGGCGGCGATGGAGCTCTGCGTGGCTGAGTACCAGCTCAAGCGGGAGGAAGAAGCGCTCTGGAAGCGGATCGTCGAGAGCCCCGCGGAGCAGGCGCGCTGGAACGTCCGCCTGGGCGTGGCGGAGTACGCGCTCGAGCACACGCGCGCACAGCTCGCGGATACGACCGGCAAGGCAGGCGGCCTCGTTCAGCTGCGCCTGTCGGGGCTCGAGCCCGCGTTCGAGGGCGCGCGCGAGTGGGCGGGGAGCAGCGAGGACATCGCGGTGGCGCTGGACCAGTGCAAGCGGTCCGGGATCCCCGTCGAGATCACGGGCTTCGATCCGGCGGCGCGCGTCTGGCGGATCACGCTGGCGAACGAGGCGCTCACGGTGCGCGAGCGCGGCCAGCACGGGCGCACGCGCGATGCGAAGGCCGAGGTCTCGCCCGAGGAAGCCAAGCGACACCAGCGGTACGCGGAGGCCGCGCGCTCCTTGCAAGCGACGTTCGAGGAGGCGAATCGCCAGCGCGTCGAGAGCGGAGACTCGTTCGTGACCGACTACGTCCAGTGCGGCTACGCGATCGCCGGCGTCATGAATCAGGACACGCTGCCCGAGCACGGCGCCGACCTGGACATCGGCAACCGGCTCGTCGTGTATCGCGATAACGGTGCGATGGCCAACCGGGGTGCGCTCCGCTCGGGCCAACATCCCGATCATCAGACCGGGCCCGGTCTTCGTACGCGCGAGCAGACGAGCACGCGCGGCGACTTCGCGACGAGCCAGGACCTGGGCAACGGCATCGGCATCGGACGGCTGGAGGAGCAGATGCCAGCGTACCGCGCGGAGGTCGTCGCGCTCGAGCGCTTCAGCGAGGGCGTCGCGGGCTGGGAGCACCCCGATCGCCGCTACCGGCTGCTCGTGAAGGGCAGCGATGGGAAGGTGCGGCGGATCTACTGCAACCGCTACGACAACGTCGGCGGCATGGGCCCGACCAACTTCGGGCCCGCGAAGGCCCTGGTCGCGGGCACGACGGCCGACGATCGCGAGCGCAGCTTCGCGAGCTTGCGAGCGAAGGGTCGCCTCATCGGCGCTGACGATCCGAATATCTCCAGCCTCCTCGTCGAGGGCGAGCAGATCTTCATCTGGGGCGGGTCGCCGACCGGCTCGTGGGCCGGCGAGGACGCCGCGCTGCACGGTGCCGATGCGACGATCGTCGGCGAGAGCCCGGACGTGGCGGATGCACGTGCGTTCGATGCGCGCTTGCACGAGGCCATGCGTGCTGGTGACCCTGATCTCGTGAAGCGGCTGATCGAGGAGCGCATCGCGGCGACGCACAAGGCGCCGAGCCTGGACCGCAACCGGGCGCCGGGCGCGGCGTACCAGCCCGGCGGTCACCCGCGCGTCAAGATCGAGCTGGGTGTGCCGACGAGCATGCGCGCTCTTTCGAACGGGCGCGTCGAGGTCACGGTCGGGGTCGGCGAGAACCCGAGCGTTCGCGTCTTCGACCGCGTCGTGATGGCGATCGGGCAGTCTCCCGGCGACCCGGGCGGCCCGGCCGGGCTCCTGGGGCCTGGCGCGCCGCTGGACGCGAGCCGACGCGTCATTGCCGGGGCCGGCGTTCCGGAGGGCACGATCGGCCTCGTGCCGATCCTCGACGGCACCGGCCGACTGGTCGGCCTCGAGAGCGAGGATGGCTCGTTGCGACTGCTGGGCGCGGCCTACGCGACGCCGGCGCTCGCGCGCTGGGTGATCCCGAGCCGCCGCGACGAGTTCGTGCGCGACGTGAACAAGCACGCGGTCGTGGGCGAGAAGAGTCACACCGGCGTGGAGATGAGCAAGCTCTCGGTCGGCGTTGGCCCGGGGATCGAAGCGCAGCGCGACCGGATCCCGGTGGCGAACGAGGTGCTCGCGGCCCGGTCGTACGCGTTGCCGGCGGAAGCGCCGGGCGGCCTCGTGCTACCGGCCGGCGAACCGGAGCGCTGGCCGGACGTGGTGGCGGACTTCTTGACGAAGTCGATGCGTGCGGGTCACGGTCGCGTCCAGGTGAGCTATCTCGCGGAGGGCGGCGGCGGCGCGCACCGGTTCGCCGTGACGATCGGCGCGGAGAGCGTCGGGGTCGTGACGGTCTACGACCGGATGGAGGCGGTGGCGGCGGACGCGCAGGTGCGCGCGCTCGTGGAGCAGGCCGGCATCGCATCGATCGAGACGACGGAGCAGCGCGGCGTGATGGCGGTCGAGGGCGCAGGCTCGGCGATAGCGCTCAGCAGCGTGCGCAGCGATCCGGCGAAGCGCGGGACCAAGCTGGAGCGCGGCGAGACGTTCGACGGGCTGGTAGAGACGTGGGCACGAGCGGATAGCAGCGCGAAAAATGGCTCGCGACAGAGACTCGAGGCGGCCGTCGAGCGGGTGGCCCTGTCGCTCGCCGAGATCCACAATCGATTCGCGGCTGACGGCGGATTTCTGTCTGACTCCGCGAAGCGGGACGAGGTCCATGGTGTCTACGCGCAGCTGGATGCGCTCGCGAGGCGCGGCATGATCGACGATGCGGAGATGTCGCGGATTCGCGCTGCGGTGGGAACGGCGGAGCTCGAGTTCATGTCGGCGCGGATTCCTGCGTCGGCGACTCTGGGCAACGCCAGCGAGAACCAGTTCGCGTTCAAGGGGTATGAGCCTCCTGCTTCCGACGACGCAGCGCCAAAGTACAACAAGGTCGCAATCTCCGACGTCGCGGGGCTCGGTACCTCGACCGCATCGTCGTCGGGACTTGCGGACATCGCGAGCTTCATCGAGTCGCTTCACGCCAATCCTAGACTGGAAGGACTCGTGACGGACCTCGAAACTAAGTTCGTCGCGGCCTATACCGCAGCGGTTCGACTCCCGGCGCCGGACGTCTCTCGCGCACGGCGTTGGTACTCAGCGCGCGAGCTCATGAGTGGAGTCGCACGAGGACAGCCTGGGGCGCTCGCACGCCTCGTGGAAGTTCTCGGAGGTGCGCCGTGATCCTCGATGGCGTTGCGGGGAACACTCGCGAAGCTCGACAGGCGCGACGTCGGCTGTACGAGCACGACATCGCGAACGCGCCGGCGTGGCAGAGGTGGAGCCCATATGTGAAGGGCTTCCCCGACAACGCCGAGCTCCTCGCCGCAGTGATCGCGCAGCCGGACGACGACGCCCCACGCTTGGCGTACGCGGCGTGGCTGCGCGCGCTGAACCACGTGTACGCGACGACGTCGACCCTGGACATCGCAGCCTTCATCGACCACCAGATCCGTGTCGCCCGGCTCTGGCGTATCGATCCTCGGAGGTCTGTGGGGCCGATGCCGATCCTCAACAACTACGTTCCGCTGCGGAGCTCCCTTCGAACCGTGTACGGCTGGAACTACAAGCTCGCCTACGAGCTCCTCGAGCTGGCCGCCGATGGTCTCGTCGGCGCCGGCTGGTTCTATCGCGGCTTCGTCGAGCATGTATCGATGCAGGCGCGCCGGTTCCTCGAGGTCGCCGACGAGCTCTATGAAGCGGCGCCCATCCGGCACCTGACGCTGTTTGGCGTCGCGGAGGTCGCGGCCGAGCTCGCTGCGTCGCCGCACCTCGCGCAGATCCGATCGCTCCAGCTGCCCAACTTCATCACTAACCGGGACGTTCCGGGTCCCGTGAACCCGCTGACGGATGACGTCATCGCGGTCCTCGCCGCGTCGCCGCACCTCGGCCGCCTCGCGTATCTCTCGCTCGAGAACCAGGACGCGCTGACCCAGGCCGCCTATCGCGCCCTCGTCACCTCGCCGCACCTGCCGCAGCTCAGCTGTCTCGAGGTCGTCTCCCGCCACGTCACGCACTGCGAGCCGGAGTACGACACCGACATCCCGCGCTGGCCGCGGCCGTTCGCGCGGCACGACGAGCCGCTGGTCCTCCGCTACCCCGAGGACTGGATTGCGGAGCTGGAGCGCGCGCTCGGCTACGTCCCATGCGTGCATGCCGAGGAGCATTACGGGTCGTACACGCCCGACCTCGAGGCGGTCGTCGAGCACCCGATCGCGCTCGATCCCGCCGTCATGGCGCGTCGGTTCCAGCCGATCCCTCCGCTCGGGGCCAAGCCGCCCGTGAAGGGGATGGAGTACCCCGACCCGCTGTACTGACCTCGCCGCCGTCGCGACCTAGATCGACTCGCAGAACTCGATGCGCCGCGGGACCTTGTACGGCGCCAGGTTCCGCGCGCAGTGGTCGATGATCTCCTCGGCGGAGCCCTTCGACTTCATCACGACGCGCGCGACCACCATCGCGCCGGCCATCGGGTCGGTAACGATCGTCGCCTGCGCGGCTTTGATCTTCGGGAACGCCTCGAGGCAGCCCTCGACCTCGCCGAGCGCGACGCGCTTGCCGTCGACCTTCACGACGTCATCCTCGCGGCCCGTGAGCGCGAGGCGGCCGTTCTTGTCGAGCTTGCCGAGGTCGCCGGTGCGGAGCCAGCCGCCCTTGTCGATCGCGCCGATCAGCGGCATGCCGCCGCCGCGCGTGCCCTTGGGCTTCTCTTCGCCGTCGAACGGGCCGATCGACTTCGGCGAGAGCGTCTTGCTCTTCACCCAGATGAGGCCCTCCTTGCCGCCCGTGACCGGCTTGCCGTCGGGCGCGGTGACCTTGATCTCCACGCCGTCGATCGCCTTGCCGACGGTCGTCGGATACTTGCCCGTGTCCTCGAGCGCGATCGTGGCCGCTTCCGTCGAGTGGTAGCAGCTCTGCACGCGGATCCCGTACTCGGCGAGGAAGCTGTCGGCGACGGCCTGGTCGAGCCGCGAGCCGGCCGCCAGGTAGCGCGGCGACACGACATCGAGCTTCTTCGCCGTCGGGAGCTTCGCGAGTTCGGCGTACATCGACGGCGTGCCCGGCAGGACATCGACCTCGTGCTCGCGCACGAGCTTGCCGATGCGCCGCGCGCTGATCTCTTCCTCGAGGAACATCGTCGCGCCGAGCTTGAGCGTCGGCAAAAAGCCGATGTCCCAGCCGTACGCGTGGAACAGCGGCACCGCGACGAGGACCTTCGTCTTCGCCGTCATCGCGAGCGCCGTGACCGCGTGGTCGACGGCCGCGATCGTGTTCTTGTCCGTGCGCAGCACGCCCTTCGGATCGCCGAGCGAGTCCGACGTGAACAGCACCGCGATCGGATCGAAGCCGTGCTTCGGGGGCTCGCGCCGGTAGACGCTGCAGGTCAGCAGCGTGCCCTGCAGGCGGCGGCGGATCTCGGCGGCGTCCTCGGCGGGGACGACGGGCACCACCGGCTGCGGCGCCGGCATCTGGCCCATGCGCGGCGGCGCGGTCGGGCGGGCGACGCGCGAGCGGGGCAGGGTGCTCGGCGGGACCGGGGCGCTCGTGCCGTTCGCGGAGATGCTGCCCTCGCTGCCGCGCGGGCGCGTGACGAGCGCGCGCAGCGGCGCGGCGGCCAGGATGAGCTCGAGCTCGCGCGCGCCGGTGGTCGGATCGATGGGGACGATCGCCGCGTCCAGCTTGGACAGCGCGAGCGCGAGGATCACGAAGTCGGGGACGTTGCCGAGCATCAGCCCGACCCACGCGCCCTCCTTGATCCCCATGCTCTTGAACTCCTGCGCGCGCCGATCGACGCGGTGCAGGAGGCCTCGCCAAGACAGGTAGTTGTCCCGATAGACAACCGCCTTGTTGTTGCCCTGGGCTTTCGCGGCTTTCTTGAGCCAGTCGTAGAGCAGGGTCATGGGGATGTCGGGCCAAAGCCCAGGCGGCCGAACTGTACCAGGCGATTCCGGAACCCTCAACGCGCTGGAGGGTTGATCTGCAGGCAAATCCGCGAAACAACCGGGGCGTGAGCGCCGTCGCCCCGATCAAGCCCCCGCCCGCGGAGGAGCCGGCCCCCGAGCCGAGCGACGCAGACGGCTGGCTGCTCCTCGACGGCCTGCGCCGGCGGATGGACGACCAGGCCGCCCAGGCCCGCAAGACGACCGGGCAAGTGACCCAGCTCGCCGAGTCGATCGGGGCGCTCGTCGAGGCCCAGCGGCAGCGGACCCGGCGCATCAACCTCAACTCGTTCGTCGCGTACGTCATCTTCACGCTGCTCTGCGGGGTCGGGGCGTACGCGCTGTACTGGAGCCGGTCGCACGAGCTCGTCGCGGCGACCGATCGCGCCGTCAGCGATCGTGACGCGGCCGTCCGGCGCGCGGACGAGGCCACGAAGACGCTCGCGGCGCGCGACGCCGCCGATGCGAAGGCGGCCGAGGCGTGGGATCTGCTCGGCAAGGGCGACCGCACGCGGGGCGCGGCGGCGCTGGCTGCGCTCGTCGGGGCGCCGCTCGGCAAGGTGGAGCGCGCGGCGCTCGACGCGCGGGCGGCCGATGCCCAGGTCGAGGGCGGCGAGGCGGCGCTCAAGGGCGCGGTCGCCGCCTTCAAGGCGGGGCGCTTCGCGGATGTCGCCGGGCCGCTCGAGGCCGCGCTCGCGAACGAGCCGGCCGGGCCGCGCGCCGCCGCGATGCACTACTACGTCGGCGTCGTCGCCGCGAAGGCGGGCGAGCTCGACAAGGCGATCGCGCAGCTGCAGGCGGGCATCAGCGGCGATGTGGCCGAGGACGACGCGCGGTTCCAGCTCGCGAGCGCGCTCGATCGCAAGGGCGAGTACGCGAACGCGCGCGGCGAGTACGACCGCTACGCGACGGCCCACCCGCAGGCGCCGCTCGCGGCATACGCGATGCGCCGGAGTGCGACGCTGGCCCGCATGCCCGTGACGGCCGCGCCGGTCGTGCCCGCCCCGAAGGCGCCGGCGGTGGTGCCGGTCGCGCCGAAGGCGGTGGTCCCGGTCGCGCCGCATCCCGCCGTGCCGGTCCCCGTGCCGGTCGCCGCGCCCGCGAAGGCGCCGGTCGTGCCGCCGCCCGCGGCCAGCGACACGCCGCTCGAGTGAGCGCGCTCCTCGGGCCGCGCACGCGCCCTCCGGCCGCCGAGGCGACGGCGGTCCCCGCGGCCGTCCGCGAGCGCATGGACGGCGTCTCGTGGCAGGGCGCCGACCCGCGCTGCCCGCGCTGGGACGCGCTCGCGTACGTGCGCGCGGATCACGTCACGTTCGACGGCGCCGTCGCGACGGGCGAGCTCGTCGTGGCCGCCGCGATCGCGCCGCAGACGATCGAGCTCCTGCGCCGCCTCTACGCCCTCGGCTTCCCGATCCGCCGCATGACGCTCGTCGACGACTTCGGCGCCTCCGACGACGCGTCGATGGCGGCCGACAACGCGTCGGCGTTCAACTTCCGGCTGATCGCCGGCACGCCGCTCCTCTCGCAGCACGCGCTCGGCCGCGCCATCGACATTAACCCCGTCGAGAACCCGTGGCGCCGCCCCGATCGCGTGGCGCCCGACGCCGGCCGCGCGTTCCTCGACCGCGCCCACGTGCGACCCGGCATGATCGTCCGCCCGGGGCCCGTCACGCGCGCGCTCGACGAGCTCGGCTGGACCTGGGGTGGCGACTGGATGCACGCTTTCGACGATCACCACATGGCGCGCTGAGACCGCGTCCTGCGCCTACCGGATGTCGCCGAACCGCTCGCGCGTCCCGTGCTTGCCGCTCGCCCGCCACACGCCGATCGCGCGGCCGACGACGTTCTCGACCGGTACGACGCCCCAGAAGCGCGAGTCGTTCGAGTTGGACCGGTTGTCGCCGAGCACGAACAGCGAGTCCTCGGGGACGACGTAGTGCTCGCTCGGCGCGCACGGATCGACCGGCCGCGTCGGCCCGGGGACGATCGAGCCCGCGTGCTGGTTCGGCGCGAGCATGATCGCGTCGACGTCGTCGCGGTTCTTCGCGCAGCTCGGCGGGACCGGCATCTGATCGCGAACCGGAAAATCGCGCGCGGTCATGGGCGACGTGCCGGGCGGCGCGCCGAACACGTCGTAGCGCCCGCCATCGAGTGTCTCGCGGTAGCGCGTGCAGCTCCGCGTGTTCCACATGTCCATCTGGTCGTCGTGGTCGTCGTACGTGCAGTGCGCGTCGACGAGCTCGCGCTTGACGGCCGCGCCGTTGATGTAGAGGACCTCGCAGCGCACCTCGACCGTGTCGCCCGCGACGGCGACGACGCGCTTGTCGTAGTCGCGGCCATCGGCGCACGGATAGTGAAACACGATGACCTCGCCGCGTTGCGGGGCGCGCCAGAGCAGCGACGCGCGGTCGACGAAGAAGCTGTCGCCGATCTCGAGCGTCGGATACATCGACGACGACGGCACGCTGAACTGCGCCGTCGCGAGCCGGATCCCGAGGAGCCCGACCACGCCGATGGCGGCCGCGATGCCCGCGAGCCCCATGTGGTTGACGGCCGGGTTCGCGCGGCGGGCGCACAGCGCGCCGTCGATCGCCGAGACGAGCCGCACGCCGGCCGCCGCTGCGAGCGCCCAGACCGTCCACAGGAGCGCCGCGTCGCAGGCGAGGCCGAGCGCGGCGAACAGCACCATCTGCGCACGCTCGCCGAAGCGACCCTGGGCGAACCCCGGCAGCACGAAGCTCGTGAAAGCGCTTCCCCACATGCCCGCAGTCCATCACGCCCGAGCGCGGCGGGCAACGTGGGGTTCGGCGGTGTTACGCTGGCGCGCAGATGCCTCAGGTCGTGGAGTTACCGCCGATCGGTCAGGACGCGCGCGGCGCCCTCGTCGCGCTCGTGCGCGTGTGCAAGGAGATTCCGGCGAAGGGCGAGCCGTTCCGCGAGTTCCGCAGCCGGTTGCGCGCCGGCAAGCTGTGGGAGCGCGAGCGGCCGAACGTGCTGCTGCGGTTCCTCGGCGCCGGCGGCGCGACGGTCATGCCGTCCCTGTTCATGCAGGCGGTCGCGGCCGCGAACGGCGACGACGAGCTCGCGATCGCCGTGATCGATCGCCTGTGGCACTTGAACCCGCTGCTCGGCAAGACGGTCATGGACCTCGTCGGGCAGCGCGCGTACCACAAGGACGAGATCTACAAGCACCTCGCGTCGGCGGCCTATCGCGGCGTGCTGCCGTCACGGCCGGCGCTCGAGGTGTGGATCCAGATCGCGATCGGCACGGGCCTCCTGCGCACGCTCGGCGTGGCCGTGGCGAGCGGCCCGCGCGCGGAGCGGTACGCGCAGCTCGCGGCCGCGCTCGACGTCGACGAGTTCCTCGCCGAGGACAAGCCCGAGCCCGAGCCGGTGGTGCCCGCCGTCAACGACGACGAGCAGGCCGCGCCGGCCGCGGAAGCGACGGGCGAGACGTCCATCCCGGTGACAGCGGGAGCGCCCGCGCCGGCCGGCTCGCCGTTGCCCGCGCCGCTGCGCCATATCTCCGCCGAGGGCATGCCGTCCCCGCGCAATCGCGAGCGCGTGGTACCGACGTCGCGCTTCGCCGCCGGCTTCACCGAGGACGTGCTCGCCGACACGGCGGCGCGCATCGGTGGCTGGTGGACGGAGGCGCAGAAGCCGGCGGTCTCGTACCAGCCGGGCGACTTCGATCTCGACGCCGAGCAGTGGGTCGAGCGCGCCGACGAGGTTCTGTACCGGATCGCGGTCGCGGCGGCGCTCGCGTTCCGGCTCGACCGCGATCGCGCGGCGGTGATCGCGTCGTACGTGGCGCTCGACAAGGCGGGTGTGCTCGGCGACCTGTACCAGGGCACGGTCCCCGAGAACCTGCCGGCGCACGTCGACGCCCGCGCGCTGATGCTCGCCTCGCTGGCGGCGCGGCGGTGCGCGGAGGTGCCGGAGCTCGCGGCGCAGCTCGACGGCAAGGCGTCCGCGGCGGAGGCGTTCGCCTCGCTCGACGCGGCGCTCGGACGCGGCCTGTTCCGCACGGAGCTGTTCTGGATCCTCGACATGCTGTCGCGGCTCGGCGTGGTGCGCTACGACGACCTCGGCGACTACACGACGACCCCGCACCGCATCGTGCGCGACACGCTCTTCCGCCTCGGCTACATCGACTCGCCCTACGCGAGCGACGCGGTCGCCCTCGCGGCGGCGGCGAAGGCGGCCCGGCGCGCGGTGCCGACGGGCGCGGCGGACGAGATCCTGGTGGCGTTCACGCTGCGGCGGGCTGCGCGTACGACTGCACGCATCGCAAGACGTGCGACTACGCGTGTCGCGAGCGGCTCGAGTAGTTTCGGTCGGACTTAGCAACCCGGGCGGGGAAGGGACGATACGATGCGGATGCGAACCATTCTTGTGTTGATTCTGGGACTTGGCGCCGCGTGCGGGACCAAGCCGAACCCCGACGTCTGCTGCACGTCGGTCGATCAATGTGCCGCGATCGGGGTCAGCGACGGGCTCCGGCCGTGCGGCGGGGCGGGGCAGGTGTGCACGCCGGTGGGGGTGTGCGTCGCGTCGGAGTGCGACGTGAACACGGACTGCACGGACGCCGCATCGCCGATCTGCATCGCCCACGAGTGCGTCGCGAAGTGCGTCATAGACGCCGACTGCATGGACCCGGCGGCGGCCAAGTGCGACTCCGATGGCGTGTGCGTGGCATGCCTGGAGAACACGCAGTGCACGACCGATACCGCGCCGACGTGCGATGCAACGGCGCACACGTGCCGGGCATGCGCCGCCGACGCCGACTGCGACAGTGGCGTGTGCCTGGAGACGGTCGGAGAATGCGCCGCGACAGCACGGTTGATCATCGTGTCTCCGAACGGAACGAGCAACGCGCAGTGCGATGCCGCGCATCCGTGTTTGACGGTCGCCGACGCAATGACTCTAATCACCGGTCAGCGGGACGTGATTCGCATCGCTGGCGGCAAGGTGCAGACCGGGATGCCGACGATCGATGTGCCGCATATCGATGCGGTGATCGTCGACGGCGGTCCAACGGCGGAGATCGGCGCGGGTTCGGGTTCGGCCGTCTTCAAGGTCGAGCAAGGCGCGACGCTGACGCTCGAAGGGGTTGCCTTCACGGGCGCCGGCCCATCCAAGCGAGTGGTCGCGGTCAACAACATTGGCGGAGAGGTGGTCATCACGGGGTGCGCCCTGACGCACGCAGGCTTCACCCTGGCGCTAGGCACGCTCGATGTCAGACTCAGCACTCTCGATGATTTCGATGCGTCGCAGGCGGGTGGCGTCTCGCACATCGAACGGAATCAGACGGCGGGCTTCGCCTTCGTGATGACGGCGGGAGACGCGACGGTTCAGCGAAACACACTCGGGAGCGGTACAGCCGACATACGTGGTGGACGCATTACGCTCGATAATAACCTGTTCACTTCCACGGACTCCTTCGAGGACGCCGTCCAGATGCAAGGTGCGGATGCAGGATCCACGTTTCGGTTCAACACGATGGTCAACACCTCGACCGTCGACAACACCGCCACGTCAGTGCACTGCAGCACGAACACGTTGGCAACGAGCAATATCATCGCTTGGAATTCGTCGGCGTCGTCCGCGTGCCTGTCGACGTATTCGCTCTACGACACGTTCGTGAATCCTGGGGGTGTGGGCAATCAGAGCGCCGACGTGAGCACTTTCTTCGCCGATTACGCGCACCAAGATTACCATCTCGCTCTCGCGAGCCCTGCGCTCGCACACGGGGACCCCGGGGCGGTTGACGTGATGGTCGACCTCGAAGGTCATCCGCGCCCGAACCCCGCAGGTTCCGCGCCTGACGTCGGCGCCTTCGAGGCGCCGTGATGCGGACGCATGTCAACGCTACGAGCGATTGCACGCAACCCGGGCGGGGAAGGGACGATAGGATGCGGATGCGAACCATTCTTGTATTGATTCTGGGACTTGGCGCCGCGTGCGGGACCAAGCCGAACCCCGAGGTCTGCTGCACGTCGGTCGATCAGTGCGCCGCGATCGGCGTGAGCGACGGGCTGCGGCCGTGCGGCGGCGCGGGGCAGGTGTGCACGCCGGCGGGGCTGTGCGTCGCGTCGGAGTGCGACGTGAACACCGACTGCACGGACGCCGCGTCGCCGATCTGCATCGCCCACGAGTGCGTCGCGAAGTGCGTCATAGACGCCGACTGCATGGACCCGGCGGCGGCCAAGTGCGACTCCGATGGCGTGTGCGTGGCGTGCGTCGAGAATGCGCAGTGCACGACCGACACGGCGCCGACGTGCGATGCGACCGCCCACACGTGCCGGGCCTGCGCCGCCGACGCCGACTGCGACAGTGGGGTCTGCTTGGAGTTCTCCGGCGAGTGCGCGGCGACGGCGAGGCTGATCATCGTGTCGCCGAATGGCGCGAGCAACGGACAGTGCGATGCGACGCATCCGTGTCTCACCGTCGCCGACGCGATGGCGCTCGTCACCGGACAACGCGACGTGATCCGGATCGTCGACGGCAAGGTGCAGACCGGGATGCCAACGATCGGTGTCCCATCCGTTGACCAGGTAGTCGTCGACGGCGACGCGAGCGCCGCGATCGGAGCGGGCTCGGGCTCGGCCGTGTTCAAGGTCGAGCAGGGTGCGACGCTGACGCTCGAAGAAGTCGCCATCTCTGGCGTTTTGAACGCCAGAATAACCGTGATCGACAACCTTGGCGGCGTCGTTCTGCTGAATCGGTGCGCGTTTGCCCATGCGGGTTTCGTCCAAGCGATCGGCACCCTTACGCTCACCTCGAACGTGCTGAGCGATTTCAGTTCAAGTCAGGCTGACGGCGTTTTGGTTCTCAGGTCGAATCAGGCCACGGGATTTGGACTGACTGTCTCGGGTGGGACCGTCAACCTCATCGGCAACCGGCTTGCCGGCGGCAGCGGCATAATGCGAGCGAGCGGCGCCCGGCTGTCCCTTGAAAATAATCTCATCACTTCGGCTGACTCGTTCGCCGACGCGCTCGATCTTCGAGGAGCAGCCGCCGGATCTAAATTCCGGTTCAACACGATGATCAATACGTCTGGTGTCGACAACGGCGCTTCGTACCTGAGTTGTGATTCCAGCACCGCGGTCGCGAGCAACATCATCGCTTGGAACACGTCGGGCAGCCCCCAATGCGTTTCGACGTTCTCGCTGTACGACGCATTCGTCACCAACGCGGGATCTGGGAATCAAACAGGGGATGTCAACACGTTCTTCGTTGACTATCTGCATCAGGACTACCGTCTCTCTCCCGCAAGTCCCGCGCTCGCGCACGGCGATCCAACCGCGACGGATGTGACCACTGACATCGATGGCAACGCGCGACCTAACCCCGCCGGCTCTGCTCCCGACGTCGGGGCCTTCGAGGCGCCCTGAACGCGAACAGGACGCCCTTCGGGGGGCGTGCTACGTTTGACCCATGATCGAGGCCGTGATCGTCGGGGCGCTGACGGCTTGGTACCTGGGGATCCGGGCCGGCATCATCGCGGCCGCGGTGACGTTCATCGCGCTCTTGCTCGCGATGGTGATCCCGAACATGAGCCTGGCCGTATACGCGCTGGTGTTCGCGTGGGCGGCGGCGCTGTACTTCTTCGGACCCAAGCTCAGCGGCAAGAAGCCGGGTAAATCCAACCTCGGGTGGATGGGGCAGGCGACCGGAGCGGTGGGGCAGGCACGCGGATGGGCGAAGAGCTTTTTCGGCGGTAACTCGAAGTAGCGCCCCGGGATTGTGAGATCCCGGCGGGGTGTCGAGGCACCGATCGGTGACTCCACCCCCATGACACGGCCCTGTTACGTACGCGGATCCAGTGGCTTAGCGCCGGCACATAAGTTGTAGTAGTTGCGCAACATGCGCACCCCCGTCCTCTCCGCCATCCTTGGCCTATCGCTGGCCGCCTGCGTAGGCGCCGTCCCTGGTGACCCTGTCGGCGGTGGCGGTGACGACACCGGCGGCTCGAACACGGGCTCCAACACCGGCTCGAACACGGGCAGCAACACGCCTGAGCCGGTGCCAGCAGTCGCCATTTCTGTCGACCACACGACGCTTACGAGCGATCTCGGCGTCGACAATCTCATCACCGTCACTGCGACCGGTTCGATGGGCTTTAGCGGTCCAGTGACCCTGACGGCATCCGCCGTCGATTCGACGTCTGGGACCGTGCTCGCCGATTGGAGCGTCAAACTCGATACAGCGACGCTGACCCTCGATACGGATGGCACGGCGACCGCGAAGGTGACGGTAAATCTGCCGGGCAACGCGGCGTCGCTCCTCGGCAATATCAAGATTAGCGCGGCAAGCGCGGCAGCACCGGTTGAGGCGGATGTTGCTCTTACCGCCAACCCCGTCCTGGACGTCCTGATTGCAGACAACGGCGGAAACTGCGCCTACCCGACGCTCACCCCGTACAACCTGAAGGTCGGACGGAGCATGAAGGTCATCAACGGCAGCGCGACGCTTGGCTTGACGGTGCACGTCGGGCCACAGGTCTCGGCAGGGTTCGCCCACGAGGGCGGCGTCACAGCGCCAGGAGATGCTTACAAGGGCCAAGGGCCGTTGACCGACATCGTCAACGGGATTCCGTTCTATTGTCACAACGGAAACCAGAACACCCTGAACGGACTTCCCAACTCGTCGATGACGCTCAACGTCGTTCAGTAGACTCGTTGCATCTGCGCAGCTGAACCGGCAGGCTCATCCAATGGGGTGGCCTGCCGTTCGGCGTTTCGGCGTGTGCGCCGCGCTTGTCCTCGCGGGCGCGACCGCGGCGTGCTGGTCCAACACCCCCGCCGCGCCGACCGCGCCGCCGGAGAACCACGCCGCCCTCGCGGCCGGACCGGAGGGCGCCTACTGGTGCTCGATCTCGGAGAGCGGTTACGACTACGAGCGCTTCGGCTGCGTGATCAAGCGAACCGGCTCCCACCTGCAGCTCACGAAGCTCGGTGGCTCGCAGCGCTTCACCGGGCGTCTCACGCCTAATTACCGGGGTGGCTTCGCGTTCGACGGCAAGTTCTTCTGCCCGTACGGCGCGTGCGATTCGCCCTTCCACGGGGTGTTCTGGCCGAACCACCGCGGCGAGTTGATCGGTACGTTCACGGATAGCCAGATCACGGTAACTCTCGTGACGGCCACGACTAATGCACTGGCGGCGGCGGGTTACGGTGGCACTGGCTACGGCGGCGGCGGGTACGGGGGCAACTCTTACGGGGGCGGGACGATAACGAGACCATGACGCGAGCACCTCTCTCGATTTTGATCCTCGGCGCCCTCGGCGCTGCCACCGCAACCATCCCGACCGCGCACGCCGACAACGGCATCGTGCTCGAGTCGTACACGAACGCGCGCCCGCCCGACGCGGCCCGGCTCGTCGCGCCGCTGCTCGAGGAGCTCGCGCTCCGCAAGTACCAGAGCGGTGACACGGTGGGGCACCGCTACGACGCGGCGGCGCGCCCCGCGATCGCGAACGGCTTGCCGGCGGACTTCTCGGCCCAGGTCGACCGCGGCTACAAGGCGTGGATCGCCGGCCAGTTCGGCGAGACGGTGAAGATCCTCGCGCCGCTCGTCGAGGCGGCGCACGCGAACACGGGCGCGTTCGCGGACCCGCGCGCGCCGACGTCAGATCTGCAGAAGGCGTTGATCGCGCTCGCGCTCGCGCAGCAGCGGAACGGCGATCCGGGCGCGGCGAAGTCCACGCTGGCCGAGCTCATCCGGTCGTCGACGTCGGCCGACGTCCCGCGCTCGTCGTACGGCCCCGAAGCGGCCGATCTGTTCAAGAAGGTGAAGGCGGAGGTCGCGGCCGCCGGCGTGGGCAAGCTGGCGATCAAGGTCAGCGACCCGACCGCGCAGATCTTCGTCAACGA
The DNA here is from genome assembly GCA_025353585.1 of Deltaproteobacteria bacterium. Lineage (GTDB taxonomy): Bacteria > Myxococcota_A > Polyangia > Haliangiales > Haliangiaceae > JABFXX01. Next base: position 22,246 of record JANXOM010000291.1, on the reverse strand, counting down.
GCACGAGATGGCCGCCGGCTCGGTGACGCTCGACCTCCCGCCCGGCGAGTACCGGGTGTTCGCGAAGCTCGGGCGCCGCCTGTCGCGCAGCCACCGGATGGTGGTCCACGCGAACGACACCGCGTCGCTCGCGATCGAGGCGGGCCTCGACATCGCGACGCGCACGGCGCCGTTCGTCGGCTTCGAGATCGCGACCTCGCAGGAGCGCGTGACGCGCGAGGGCTCGTACGCCGTCGCGTTCGCGCGGCTCGTCAACGCGGACTCGGTGATCGTCGTCGGGATCGACCAGGTCAAGGGCAAGACCGCCGTGGTCGCGTCGCTCGTCAGCCTGCAGACCGGGCAGGACATCCGCAGCGGTGACATCCCGATCGATCCGGATCCGGGTACCGAGAAGCTGCGCGCGCTGGCGCAGTTCGTCTCGGGCGGTGATCCCGTCGAGGGCATCGACGTGTTGTTCCCGGCGCGCGGCCAGACCGCGAGCGCGCCCGTGCCGGCGCCGACCGGCGATGGCCCGACGAAGCCCGCCCCCACCACCGCGGCCGCCACGCCCGCGGCCGCCGCCACCGATGCGGGGGACGGCGAGCCGGTCGCGGTCGACCACGGCTCGCACGGGTTCGATGGCTGGCGCTGGGTCGCCGGGGGCACCGCCGTCGCCGTCCTCGGCGCCGGCGTCGCGCTCTACGCCCTCGACGGTTCCTGTGCGACGACGCTGAGCGGCGGCCGGCCGTGCAACGACCTGCGTTCGACGAAGACCGCCAGCGAGGTGACCCTGGGCGCGGGCGTCGCGGTCAGCGCGCTCGCGATCTACTTGTTTGTTCACCACGCTCACGCCCACGCCGAGCACGAGCCGCCGGCCAAGACCGTGTTCGTGGCGCCGACCCCGGGCGGCGTGTTCGCTGGCCTCTCGACGACCTTCTGACCTCGGATTAGGATGGCGGCATGTCGCAGCCCCCTGTCCACCAGTCGTTCGAAGAGTTCTGGCCGTACTACGTCTCGCAGCACCAGGACGCGACGTGTCGGCGGCTGCACTTCGTCGGCACCACGCTGGCGCTGGGCTGCGTCGCCGCGGCGCCGTTCTATCCGCCCGCGCTGCTCGCCGCGCCGGTGATGGGCTACGGCTTCGCGTGGGTCGGCCACTTCGCGTTCGAGAAGAACAAGCCCGCGTCGTGGGCGAGCCTGCAGGCGGCCGCGTGGTCGTTGCGCGGTGACTTCCGCATGTGGCGGAAGATGATCACCGGCGCGATGGCGGCCGAGCTCGAGCGCGTCGCGGATCTCGAAGACGCGTCGGCTGCCGCTTGAGCCGCGCACGCGAGCTCGCGGTCGTGGCGCTGCTCGCGACGAGCTGCGGCGACAATCGGTTCCCGATCGACATCCTCGCCGATCAGGAGATCGAGGCGCACTGCGAGCAGGCGACGCGGTGCGGCCAGTACCACGACGTCAACACGTGCATCTTCGAGCTCGATCGCGCCGACTTTCGGCTCCCTGCGATCCTGTTGCGCGCGTTCAATCCGGCCTACGCGGCGGCGGTGGGCTCGGGGCGCGCTCGTTACGACGAGACGGCGGCGGCCGCATGCGTCGCCGCGATCGCCGCGACGAGCTGTGACCTCTCCGCGCGCGATGCGCGACTCGAGCCAGATGCCTGCGCGGATATGTTCACGGGCACGGTCGCCGAGGGCGGGCCGTGCGGCTTCGACGAGGAGTGCGCATCGGCGCGCTGCACACCGGCCGCTCTCTGTCCGGATGACTACACGTGCTGCATCGGGACCTGCGCGACGGCTCCGCATACCGCAGCGCTCGGCGACACGTGTCAGATCGATAGCGACTGCGCGCTCGACGCGTTCTGTTCGGGCGCCGGGTGCCACGCGCTGCTCGCTGACGGCGAGTCGTGCAGCGCGTCGGCGCAGTGCGACTTCGATCTGATCTGCAATCGCCCGTCGCCGACCCAGTCTGGCGAGTGCGGACGCCCGCCGCAGCTCGGTGAGCCGTGCCCTGGCCACGTCTGCGGCGAGATCGGAACCACGTGCGGCTCGGCCGGGGCGTGCATCGAGCTCGCGCTGCCGGGCCAGGCCTGCGCGACGAGCTTCGACTGCGGACCGCGCGAGGTGTGCACCGCGGATCTCGTCTGCGCCTCACCGCCGAAGCTCGGCGAAGCATGCGCGACGACGTGCACGGTCGGAGCCTGGTGCAACCTCGACGATCACGGCGGCACGTGCGACGTCCCCGTCGCGAACGGGACCATCTGCATCTCGGCAGAGCAGTGCGCGAGCGGCTTCTGCGCGGACGGCGACTTCGCCGAGACGTGCATCGACCGGCCGGTCTGCTTCTAGCTCAGCGCTCGAACAGCTTTCGCTCGCGGCCATCCCAGCGCCACACCGGCCCGCGGCCGGCGAGGTGGACGCCGCCGCGCCACGTGTCGATGCCGACCTCGTGCACGCGATCGATCGCGCCGGCCAGCGCCTGGCGTCCGAGGGGCGTGACGGCGCCGCTCGCCACGAACGCGGCGCGCTCGAGCACGCCGAGCGTGTACGCGAGCAGCGTGTCGGTGATCGGGTACCGCGGGTCCATCGCGTGGAGCTCCGTCATCAGCGCCGCCGCGCCGCTCGTGCCGCGCGCGATCGCCGCGAGCAGCTGGCGCTCCGTGCGCGAGAGGCCGCTCGACGAGTCCGGCAGCTCCTCGAGGTGCCGCTCGAGCGCGCCCGCGAGGAACGGCAGCGCTTTCACCCGCCGCGCGAGGAAGGGAAGGGCGCGCGGATCCGGCGCCGTCACCGCGACCCACGCCGTCACGGCCTCGTCGATCGCGTCGCGCGCGATCGGCACGCGCGCCGGCCACAGCGCCGCGAGCTGCTCGGGCGCGAGCTGCCCGAAGCCGAGGAAGCTCGGGACGTCCGCATGCCGGTCGATCGACACGATCGTCAGCGCCGCCGGCAGGCCGCGCCGCGCGACCCGCGCGAGCAGGCGCACGAGCGCGAGCTGGTCGAACAGGTCGTGCTCGAACCACAGGATGACCTCTTCGGCGGCGAGCGCCTCGTCGACGCCGCGATCCCAGCCCGCGAGCTGCTCGACCGTCGCCTTCTGGTCCGCGTGCCCGCGGGTCGCCAGGAACGCGGCCCGCGCCGCGTAGTGCTCCGCGTCCGCGAGCGGCTGAACGGGGCCCTGGTCCAGCGCGTCGGCCCAGACCCGGATGTCGCCGGGCAGGTCGGCGAGCGACAGCAGGTCGGCGGTGCTGTCACCGTTGCAGATGTGGACGATGCGCTCCATGTCCCGGTGAGTACACGGTTTTCGAGCGAGCCACAACCACGAGCAACACAGCGTCCTGACGTTTCGCTCAGCAAGTGCTTCTCCGGTTCATGAAGTGAGTCTAAATTCATCTCGTGAGCGAGCGTTCAACCGAGCGTAAGCCGGACCTGAAGGCCCGGATGCGCGAGACGGCGACCGCCGAGATCCTCGATGCCGTCGAGGCCCTCGCGATCGAGCGCGGCGTCGAGGCGACCTCCATCGCCGCGATCGCCGAGCGCGCCGGCGTCGCCGTCGGCACCCTCTACAACTACTTTCCGGATCGCGACGGCATGTTCATCGCGCTGTTCAAGGCGCGCCGCGCCGAGATCGCCCCGCGTATCACCGCCGCCGCCGCCGCGGCCAGCGAGCTCCCGTTCCAGGAGCGGCTGCGCGCGTTCATGCGCGGCGCCAACGCGGCGTTCGACGACAAGCGCGCGTTCATCGAGCTCGCCATCAAGATGGACGCGTTCCGCCAGATCCCCAAGGACACCTCGTTGCTCGAGCTCATCCACGAGCACGTCCACGCCATCCTGCGCGACGCGGCCGCCACGGGCGCCATCCCCGCGAGCCGGATCGACCCGTACGCGCATCTCGTCATCGGCGCGATGCGCGGGCTCAAGCATTGCCAGGTCCGGCAGGACGACATCTTCGACGCCGACCTGCTCGTCGACACCTTCCTGTTCGGCGTGACGGGCGCGCCCCGATGAGCGCCGTCGCCGAGGCCCCGCCGTCCGCGCCGGCGATCGGCCCGCCCGCGCCGGGGAGCGCGGCCGCGTTGCCCGGCGCCATGGCCGCCCTCGGCCCGGTGCCGATCAACAAGTGGCTCGTCGCCGTCTCGATCGCGTTCGGCTCGCTCATGGCCACGATCGATTCGTCGATCGTGAACGTCGCGCTGCCGAACATCCGCGGCGAGCTCGGCGCGTCCATCCAGGAGATCACCTGGATCTCGACCGCGTACATGATCGCGATGGTCCTCGTGATGCCGCTGACCGGCTTCCTCGGGGGCTTCTTCGGCCAGAAGCGCGTCTACCTCATCTCGATGGTGCTGTTCGTCGTCGGCTCCGCGCTCTGCGGCACGGCGCGCTCGCTGCCCGCGCTCGTCGCGTATCGCATCCTGCAAGGCCTCGGCGGCGGCGCGCTCCAGCCGACGCAGCAGGCGATCCTGCGCCAGACGTTCCCGCCCGAGGAAGCGGGCATGGCCATGGCGCTGTTCTCCATGGTCATCATGATCGGCCCGGCGATCGGCCCCGTGCTCGGCGGCTTCATCACCGACAACTACGCATGGCCGTGGATCTTCTACATCAACTTGCCGGTCGGCATCGTCGGCATCCTGATGACGATCAAGAACGTCCGCGAACCGGACGACGTGCGCATCGCCAACCGCGCCCGCGCCGAGCTCGCGCGCAAGAACCTCGACATCGCCGGCATCGTCCTCATGGTCGTCGGCATCGGCGCGCTCCAGTACATGTTCGAGGAGGGGCCGCAGGACGACTGGTTCGACTCGCTGAACATCCGCATCGCGCTGTTCTTGACCGTCTTCGGGCTCGCCGGCTTCGTGATCCGCGAGCTCACCGCCACCTCGCCTGTCGTGAACCTGCGCCTGTTCCGCGACCGGACCTTCGCGTCCGCCACCGTCATCGCGTTCATCATGTTCGCGATGCTGATGGGCAGCATGTTCCTCTTGCCGGTCTTCGCGCAGGAGTCGCTCCACTACACGGCGACCCTGTCCGGCGTCGTGCTGATGCCGCGCACGCTCGCGATGATGGCGGTCTCGCCGTTCATCGGGCGCGTCTACAACAAGGTCCAGCCCGCGTTCATCGTCGCGTTCGGCGTCGTCCTGTTCATGGTCGGCTCGTACGAGCTCTCGGGCATCACGCTCGAGACCGGCTCCGGCGATCTCGTCATCCCGCTCGTCATCACGGGCGCCGCGTTCGCGTGCCTCTTCGTCCCGCTCACCACGGCCGCCCTCAGCAACATCCCGCGTCACCAGATGGCGGACGCGGCCGGCCTCAACTCGTTCATCCGGCAGGTCGGCGGCTCCGTCGGTCTCACGATCTTCGCGACGATGTTCACGAACTACGCCGCCACGGCGCGCGCGGCGCTCTGGCAGCACGTCACCGTGCTCCGCCCCGAGGTCGTCGCGCAGCTGAACGGCCTCCGCGGCGGCATGCTGATGCACGGCGCCACCGACAGCAGCGCGACGATGATGGCCATGCGCTCGATCGGCGGGCGCCTCGCCGCGCAGTCGGGCGTCCTCAGCATCGACCGGATCTTCGTCCTGCAGGGAATCCTCTTCCTTGCCGTCATCCCCCTCCTGTTCTTCCTGCGGGTGCCGCGAACCGCGGGGCCCGTGCATGTCGAGATCGCCGCGGAGTAAAGCCCATGCCCGAACTGACGCCTCCCACCCCGCCCAAGAAGAAGTCCGGCCGCGCGTACGCGATCCTCTTGGCGATCGTCGCCGTCGTCCTCGGCGCGTACTTCGTGCGCGCGTACATGACGAAGGACCTCGTGTCGACCGACGACGCGCAGGTCGACGCCGACGTCGTGCCGGTCGCCTCGCGCGTCGGCGGCATCGTCCTGCACATGAAGGTCGCCGACAACGCGGCGGTCAAGGCCGGGCAGGTGCTCGCCGAGATCGACCCGGCCGATATCGCGGCGCGCGTGGCGGCGGGCTCTGCCGATCTCGACGCGGCGAAGGCCCAGGCCGAGTCCGCCGACGCCCAGGTGGACATCGTCAAGTCCACGTCCGCCGGCGGGCTGTCCTCGGCGCGCGCCCAGCTGCAAGGGACCGGCGCCTCGGTGCGCTCGGCCGCGGCGCAGGTCCAGGCGAACACGGCCCAGGTCGCCCGCGCCCAGAGCGAGCTCACGAAATCCGAGGGTGACCTCGTCCGCGCCAGGACGTTGCACGACCAGGGCGCGGTCACGGCGCAGGCCCTCGAGTCCGCGCAGTCGGCCCGAGACAGCGCGCGCGCGGCCGTGGACAGCGCCGTCGCGAACCTCGCCGCCGCCCGCGACATGCAGGCCCTCGCCGAGAGCCGCATCGCCGAGGCGCAGGGCAAGGTCCAGCAGAGCGCACCCGTCGACCAGCAGGTCGCGTCCGCCACGGCGAGCAGCAAGCTGGCGCACGCCCGCGTGGCGAGCGCGCAAGCCGCCCTCGACGCGGTCAAGCTCCAGCTCGGCTACACGCGGATCGTCGCGCCCGTCGACGGCTTCGCGTCGCGCCTCGCCGTGCACGACGGCCAGATGGTGTCCCCGGGCACGACCGTCCTGATGGTCGTGCCCGCGAAGACCTACGTCGTCGCGAACTTCAAGGAGACGCAGATGGGTCGCATCCGGCCCGGGGACGAGGTCGAGATCGAGGTCGACGCGGTCGGCGGCAAGCTCCGCGGCACCGTCGATAGCGTCGCGGCCGGGACCGGCGCGCGGTTCTCGCTGATGCCGCCCGACAACTCGACCGGCAACTTCGTCAAGGTCGTCCAGCGCGTGCCGGTGAAGATCACCTGGGCCGATGGCCAGGATATCGCGCGCCTCAACGCTGGCTTGTCCGCCGAAGTTACGGTTCACCTCAGGTAGGTCCAGGTTTTTATGACAGCTATCCGAATCGCCGTGGCGCTCGCCGCGCTCCTCCTCGTCCGCTCCTCCGCGGCGCACGCGGACGCGCCGCGCACGCTCACCTTCCAGAGCGCCATCGAGCTCGCGCTGGGCAAGAACCCCGATGTTGCCATCGCCGCCGAGGCGCAGGCGACCGCCGAGACGCGGGTCGATATCGCCTCCGCGAAGCGCCTCCCGGCGCTGCACGCGGAGTTCGATGCGCACGTCTACGCGGAGCCGTACAAGCTGCCGTTCGGCAAGGACGCCGATGGCAACCCCGTCGTCTTCACGCTCTACAACACGTTGACGACCAGCACGTCCGTCTCGCTGTCGCAGCCGCTGACCGGGCTCGCGTATCTGTCCGAGGTCGTCGGCGCCGCGCGCCACGCCGCGACCGCCGCGAAGGACGACTACAACCGCGCGCGCCTCGACGTCGCGTACCGCACCGCGGACGGGTACCTGCGCGTGCTGTCGGCGCGCGGGGTCCTCGAGGTCGCCACGAAGTCCGTCGCGCAGATCCAGGCCGAGCTCGACCGCGCGGAGAAGCTGCGCGCCGCCGACACGTTCACCGACATCGACGTCCTGCGCTTCAAGTCGGCGAAGGCCGCCGCGGAGCAGCAAGCGATCCACGCCCGGGCCACGGCCGACGCGGCGCTCGGCGGGTTCGTCGTCCAGCTCGGGTTGCCGGACGGCACCGACGTCGCGATCGCCGACGATCTCCCCACGCCGCCGCCGCCGCTCTCGCTCTCGATCGAGCAGGCGCAGCAGCGCGCGCTCCAGGCGCGGCCGGAGCTCCACGCGGCGGCCGAGCGCGTCGCCGCCGCCGACCAGAGCCGCACCGCGGCGCGCGAGCTGTACGTTCCGGACGTCCGGCTGCAGGGCGTATATCTGCACACGAGCGGTGTCCAACCGTTCCAGCCGGCGAACGCAGAGTTCCTGGGGCTCACGGCCGCGTGGAACGTCTTCGACTGGGGTGGCGTTCACGCGAACGTGATCTCCGCCGAGCACGAGCAAGCCTCCGCGCGCCTCGGTTCGGGCAACCTGATCGACCAGGTGAAGCTCGACGTCCGCCGGCGCTGGCTCGACGCCCACGCGGGCTTCGACGCGCTCGCGCTCGCCGATACCCAGGTGAAGACCGCCGAGGAGGCGTATCGCCTCCAGAAGGTCCGCTTCGATGCCGGGGCCTCGACCACGACCGACGTGCTCGACGCCGAGACCGACGTCGCGCGCGGCCGGCTCCAGTTCGCCGTCGCGAGGTATGACTACTACGTCGCGTTGGTGGCGCTCGCCCGAGCCATGGGAGATATCCCGAGCGCGAGCGCACGGTGAAGACTCGACGTCGGGTGTTGGATCCCCGTGCAGGAGCCGTCAATGCGTACAGGATCGCCCCACTCAAATGACCAGCCAGCTGGGGTCGACGCTGGTACGAGCTTTGCTCAGGTCGAAGCGATGATGCAGCGCGTATCAGCCCTCGATCTTCGGGACGTGATGCCGCGGGGCTCCAATATCGGCAATGTTGCCGAGGCGATGGCGCCCGCGGTGGCCCGGGACCCGGCCGAGCGGCTCCGCGTCTGCATGCTCGTGACGTATGACCTGGCGGCGCCGGGCGGTGGTGTCAAACAACACGCTGTCGATTTGGCGGCAGCCCTCCGCGCGCGCGGCGACGACGTCACGATCGTGGGCCCGTCCTCCAGGCCGATCGACGACCCGCACATGCACTCGTTCGGCGGCGTGGTCAACGTGGTGGCCAACGGCTCCGACAACATGCTCGGGATCTTCGTCTCGCCGCTGGCCGTCCGGACGTACTTCCGCGCCAACCGCTTCGACGTGGTCCATGTCCACGAGCCGCTGCAGCCGTCGCTCTCGTACTGGTCCACGTGGTTCTCCCGCGACGTCGCCCACGTCGCCACGTTCCACGCGTACATGGAGCACGAGAGCCGCATGCTGCGCTGGGCGCGGCAGGGCTGGAGTCGGACCTTGTTCCCGTGGTTCCAGCGCGGCATCGCTGTCTCCACGGCCGCGCAGGACTACGCGTCGGTCGTCTGGAAGCGGCCGCTCGAGATCATCCCCAACGGCGTCTCGTCGGCGCGCTTTGCGCTCGGCGCGGGCGCGAGCGCGGCGCCTGGCCGCGCGGCCGGCGGGCCCGTGAAGCTCCTGTTCGTCGGCCGGATCGGCGATGCGCGCAAGGGCGCGAAGTTTCTGTTCGACGCGTACCGCGAGCTGCGGACGCGCCGGAGCGATGTCACGCTCGATGTCGTCGGCGAGCAGGGCGCGGCCGCGGCGCCGCCGCCGCTGCCGGGCCTCACGTATCACGGCGCGGTGGACAACGAGCGCCTCGCCGAGCTCTACCGCGGGTGCGATGCGTTCGTCGCGCCGTCCACCGGCGGCGAGTCGTTCGGCATCGTGCTCATCGAGGCGATGGCAGCCGGCAAGCCGGTGGTCTGCTCCGACATCGACGGTTATCGCGCGGTCGCCCAGGGCCCGGGCGTCGTACTCGCGAAGCCCGGCGACGCGAGCTCTCTCGCGGGCGCCCTCGATCACGTCGTGTCCCTCGACGCGACGACCCGCCGCCACCTCGGGGAGCTGAACCGCAAGCGCGCCCGCCAGTACGACTGGTCGGCCATCGTCGACCGCGTCCGCGGCGAGTACCTCGGCGCCATCGCCGATCGCGCCGCGTCGCGCGCCCGCTGATCAGCGCTTCGGCTGCAGGCCGTACTTCTTCATCTTGTCGATGAGCGTCACGCGGCTGACGCCGAGGCGGCGTGCCGCTTCGGACTGGTTGCCGGTGGTCGCCTCGAGCGCACGCGCCACGAGGCCGCGCTCGAAGGCCTCGACTTGTTCCTTGAGCGATGGCCCGCCGCGCGCGTCGGACGGGTGGTCGTCCTGCGGCTCGGGCTCGGCGATCGGGAGCGAGGCCGAGGAGTGGGAGCCCGGCTCGCCGGCGGCGTGGAGGTCGGCGAGGCCGATCGTGTTACCTGCCGACAGCGCGGCCATGCGCGCGATCGTGTTCTCGAGCTGGCGCACGTTGCCCGGCCAGTCGGATCCGACGAGCTCGCTGACGAGCCCCGGCTCGAGGGTGATGGGCCCCAGGCCGAACTTGTCCCCGTAGCGGCGCGCGAACTCCTCCGCGAGCGCCGGGATGTCGTCCTTGCGATCGCGCAGCGGCGGCACGACGAGCTCGACGACCGCGAGGCGGTAGTAGAGATCCTCGCGGAACGAGCCTGCCTTCACGTCGGCCGCGAGATCGCGGTTCGTCGCCGCGACGACGCGCACGTCGACCTTGTCGATGCGGCCCGAGCCGACGGGCTGGATCTCGCCCTCCTGCAGCGCGCGCAGGAGCTTGGCCTGCACGAGCGGCGGTAGCTCGCCGACCTCGTCGAGGATCAGCGTGCCGCCGTTGGCCTGCGAGAAGTAGCCGGGGCGCGTATTCGTGGCGCCGGTGAACGCGCCCTTCACGTGGCCGAAGAGCTCGGCGTCCGCGAGGTCCGCGGGCAGGGCGGCGCAGTTGAAGCGCACCAGCGGGTTCTTCGCGCGCGCGGATTGCGCGTGCAGGAGCTCGGCGACGAACTCCTTGCCCGTGCCCGTCTCGCCGCGCACGAGGACGGTGACGTCACGCCCGGCGACGCGGCCCGTGGCCTCGAGGAGGCGGCGCATCGACTTGCTCGCGCCGACGATGCGGCGCCCGAGCGTCTGTTCGGCCGCGAGCCGGCGGTTGTCCACGCGCAGCCGGCGCGTCTCGAGGGCGCGGCCGATCGTGACCGCGACCTCGTCGATGTCGAATGGCTTGGCGAGGTAATCGTACGCGCCCTGCTTGATCGCCGCGACGGCCACGCGCTCGCTCCCATGCGCCGTCAGGAGGATCACCGGCAGCGCTGGATCGCGCGTGGCGATCTGCGCCATGAGCTCGAGCCCGTCCATGCCGGGCATGGACAGATCGGTGATCACCGCGTCGGCGTCGTCGAGCTTGTCGAGGGCATCGAGCCCGCTCTTCGCCGTGATCACGCGGTGGCCGCGCTCCGTGAGGAGCTCGGAGAGCGTGAACAGGACACCGGGCTCGTCGTCGACTAGTAGAACGCAGCTCACGCCGCGTCCCCGCCCACGGTTCCCGTGGCCGAGGGCCTCGGGGGGCAGCTCAAGCCCGGGCCTCGACGATCGCCGCGCGCGGGCTGGTCTCGGGCGTCGCCCGCGGGGCGACGGGTAGGGTGATGGTCGCCGTTGTGCCGCGGCCGAGGTGGCTCGCGTAGTGAAGCGTTCCGCCGTGCTGGGTGATCACGCTCTGCGCGAGTACCACGCCGAGCCCCGTGCCGCCGGGTCGCGTCGTGAAGAACGACGTGCCGAGCCGATCGAGATCCTCGGTCGAGATGCCGCGCCCGGTGTCCGCGACCTCGAGCGTCACCGTCGCCGGCGTCCGCGCGACGCGGAGCGCCACGGCACCGCCGTCGGGCGTCGCCTCGATCGCGTTGCTCACGAGGTTGATGAGCGCCTCCTTGAGCCGCCGCGGGTCGCCCTGCGCGCGGGCCTCGTTGCCGGCGAGCGCGAGCCCCACGCCCGCCTGATCCGCGCGACCGGCGAGCACGTCGATGACGTCCTTCGCGATCGCCGTGAGGTCCACCGACTCCGGCTTGAGGTCCTCGAGCGGCCGCGAGAACGAGAGGTACTCGCTGAGGATGGTCTCCATCCGGCTGATCTCCGACGCCACGACCGCGAGCCGGTCCTGCGTGCGCTCGCTCGCCGGCGTTCGCGCCACGAGCTGGCAGAGGCCCTTGATGGACGCGAGCGGGTTCTTCAGCTCGTGCGCGACCTTCGCGCCCACGCCCTGCAGCCGTCGCAGCTGGGCTTCCGCCTCCGTGACGCGCTCCTCGCGGAGGCACGCCATCGATTGGCCCGCGCGGTGCGCCGCGCCGGTGAGCTTCGCGACCATCGAGTGCAGCATGTTCACGTTGCCCGCGAAGTTCAGGAGCGCCACGAGCGTGTAGCCGGTGTTGTCGACGCTCGGCCCGACGACAGACTCCGGCAGCGACACCATGGCGATGACGAGCAGCGCGTTGCCGACCGCCATCCAGCGCGCGGCCGCGTGCGGGCCAAAGAAGAGCAGCGAGACGATGGACGGCATCACGAGGCTGACGACGAACGGCGAGTGGATGCCGCCCGTGAGCATCGCGCAGCCGACGATGAAGACCTGCGCCGAGACGTTGATCCCGATGATCGCGGAGTCGACCCGCTGACATGCGCGCGCGTACCGGATCAGCCCCTTGTGCGTGCACGTGAACACCACGAAGGACGCGCCGCAGGCGATCACGCGCCAGAGCGGGTACCCCGACGCGTAGAGAATGCCGACCGTAGCCAGGTGCAGCAGCGCGCCGACCGCCATGATCCAGCGCGAGGTGTCGCGCGCGTCCTCGACGAGCAGCTGGTCGCGCTTGTGACGCCAGACGTCCGCGGGTCGAGGGTCGAGCACGCCGCTCTTCGTTGCCAGCGTCGTGCCAGCCGTCGCACATGTCGCGGCACCCACCGTAACGCTGGCCATCACCTACTTATAGCCGGCAAGCGGCAACCGGTGGTCGCGTTTCGTGACGGTCCGCTGTATGGCCAGCCGACATCTGATCGGCAACCCTGCGTCATCTCGCAAGGCCGGGCCCTGGACGACGTGGCACGGCCGGTGCTTTGGTGCGCGTCATGACGCGTTTGCTCCGTACGTCCTTGCTCGCGGCGATCGTGCTCGCGGCCGCCCCGGTCTCCGCTCAGCCCGCACCGCGTCCGCCCGCGAAAGCCGCACCCGCACCGACGGCGCCAGCCGCCGCGCCCGCGCCTGTCCCCGACGACATGGCCAACTTCGACAAGGATCTCGACGCGCTGTTCGGGACGTCGGGCCTGACCGCCGACCAGGCGGCAGCCCGCGCCGGCGCGGCGTCACCCGACGTGCGCCGCCGGGTCGCCGAGCTCGGCGTCGCGATCGTCGCGCGCGAACAGGCGTCGCTCGCGCGCGTCCCCTACGTCCAGGCAAAGGCGAGCTACACGCGGCTCTCCTTCATCACCCCGTTCGTGATCCCGGTCGGCACCCAGAGCTTCAACATCACGTCGCTCCAGAACTCGTACGACCTCGTGGCCACGGCCACGATCCCGCTCTCCGACTATCTCTTTCGCTTCCCGCGCCTCCTCGTGACGGCGAACCGCAACATCGAGAGCGCGCGCGCTAGCCAGCTCTCGAGCGCCGTGAACGCGGGCGAGGATGCGCGGCTCGCCTTCTATGAATGGGTCCGCGCGCGGCTGCAGGTGATGGTGGCGAAGCGCCAGCTCGCGAACGTGCAGGCCACGTACAAGCAGGCTCAGGCGCTCGCCGACGCGCAGCGTCTGTCGAAGGCGGACCTCCTGCGCATCGAGTCCCAGGAGGCCGAGGCCGAGCAGACGATCGACCAGCTCGCGAACCTCGAGTCCCTGCGCGAGGAGCAGCTGCGCCTGCTCATCGGCGCGGCCGACGGAGAGCCCCTCGCGATCGCCGAGGATATCCGCGGCGACATCGGCGCACCGGGCTCGGTCTCGCTCGATGATCTCGTCAAGCACGCGAGCGATCGGCGGCTCGACCTCAAGGCGATCGACCTCGGGCTCACGGCCAAGCAGGCGCAATACGACGCCTTCGAGGCGGACCTCTACCCGAAGCTGTCCGCGTTCGGGACCGTCGAAGATGCGCGCCCGAACCAGCGCGTCTTTCCGCAGGTCGACGAGTTTCGCTTCACGTGGCTCGCGGGCGTCCAGGTCACGTGGACGCTCGGCGACGCGATCAACGCGAAGGTCACGCGCGCGCGCGTGCAGGCCGAGACCGCCGAGCTCCGCGCGGACCGCGAGAACGTCGTCCGCGGCCAGCGCATCGAGATCCTCGCCGCCCAGCAGTCGGTCAGCCTCGCCGTCCACTCGCTCGCCACGAGCCAGAAGGGGTTGAACGCGGCCGAGGAGAGCTACCGCGTCCGCCGCGAGCTCCTCGCCGCCGACCGCGCGACCGCCGTCGAGCTCGTCGACTCGCAGACCGACCTGACGCGCGCGCGGATCACCGCCCTCAACGCCCGCGTCGATCTGCGTGTCGCGCTCGCGCAGCTCGCCCATGCGCTCGGTGACGACGCCGCCGCGGCGCAGGCCGGCGCGCCGCGCGCTCCCGCCCAGCCCTGACCTCCACCGGGCGCCACCCGACACCTGTCGGACGCTCGTACACGGATCGTGCCTGCATGCGACGGGTTGCCACGGTCCAAGCCCGCGATTTCGCGGCTCTCCGTCGCGGGCAGCGGTGGATCGACTGGCAGGGAGCGTGCAAGGTACCGGCACCATGCGTGCCGCACCTGCTCTCGCCCTCGCTCTCGCCGTCGCCTCGTCTGCCGCTGGCTGCAAGAAGCCGGATGACGCGAACGCCGCCGCCACGAAGGCGCCCGCTGCGCCGCCCGTGAAGGTCGCGATGGTCACCGCCGCCGAACAGGCCGTCCCCGAGGTGCTCACGCTGACCGGCACGGTCGCCGCCGACCAGCGCGCCGAGGTCACCGCCGACACGCAGGGCAAGGTCATCAACGTGATGGTCGAGCGCGGCCAGCGCGTGAAGATGGGGCAGGCGGTCGTCTCGCTCGATGTCCGCAGCGCCGCGCTCTCGCAGCGCGAGGCCGCCGCGAACCTGTCCGCCGCCCGGACGCAGCGTCAGAACGCCGAGGACGAGTGCCAGCGCGCGAAGTCGCTGCTCGACAAGGGCGCCATCACGAAGTCCGACTATGACAAGCAGAGCACCGCGTGCTCGGCCGCCCTCGACCAGGTGACCGCCGCGGAGGCGCGCACGCAGATGATGGCCAAGTCCGTGAGCGACGGCATCGTCCGCGCGCCGTTCGACGGCCTCGTCGCCGAGAAGAACGTGACGCCGGGCGAGTGGGTCGCGCCCGGCAAGCCTCTGTTCACGCTCGTCGACGACGACCCGCTGCGCATCAACCTGTCGGTCCCGGAGGCCGCCGTGCGCGCCGTCAAGCTGAACGATCCCGTCACGCTGACGACCGTCGCGTACCCGGACAAGCCGTACGTCGCGAAGATCACCCGCGTCGGCGCCGAGATCGGCGCGACCCGGGCCCTCATCGTGGAGGCCACGCTCGCGCCGAACAGCGATCTCCTGCCGGGCATGTTCGCGGAGGCTCACCTCAAGATCGGCGAGGCGCAGCACCCGGTGCTGCCGGCCGACGCGGTCGTCAAGCGCGGCAAGGTCTGGCACGCCTTCGTCAACAACAAGGGCGAGCTCGAGGATCACATCGTCCAGCTCGGCGAGCCGCCGGCCGCCGGCCAGGTGTCGATCATCCAGGGCGTCGTCAAGGGCGACAAGGTCGTCGCGAAGATCACCGACGCCATCATCGACGGCCTCAAGGTCACGGAGTAATCCGCCATGCAATGGCTCGCAAATATCTGCGTTCGCCGGCCTGTGCTCGCGTGCGTGCTCATCGCCTCGCTGGTGGCGATCGGCATGGTGGGCTACACCCGGCTCGGCGTCGATAAGTTCCCGAAGGTCGACTTCCCGCTGATCACGATCGTCACGCCGTATCCGGGCGCGTCGCCGGGCGCCGTCGAGACGGACGTCACCGACAAGGTCGAGGAGGCCGTCAACACCATCAACGGCCTCGACTCGCTGTCCTCGTCTTCGACCGAGGGCGTCTCGCTCGTGATCGCGCAGTTCGACCTCGACATCGACGTCGACAAGGCCGCCAACGACATCAACGAGCACCTCGCCAGCGTCCTCCGCGACCTGCCCGAGGGCCTCCGCCCCGAGGTCCGCAAGGCCGATCCGGACGCGGCCCCGATCATCGTGCTGTCGGTGAAGGGCCCGGCGGGCCTCGCGACGCGCGAGCTCACGCGCTTCGCGGACAAGCAGGTGCGGCAGCGCCTCGAGCGCTTGAAGGGCGTCGGCCAGATCATCGTGCTCGGCGGCCAGGACCGCCAGATCAACGTCCACCTCGACGCCATCAAGATGGCGGCGACGGGCGTCTCCGCCGTCGAGATCCAGCACGCGATCGCGGCCGCGAACGTCAACCAGCCGGGCGGCCGGATGGAGATGGGCCCGACGAACACGACCCTGCGCATCGAGGGCCGCGCCGTCGAGGCGAGCCAGATCGGCGAGATCGTCGTGCACTCGGTCGGGAACCACCCCGTCCACGTGCGCGACATCGCGACGGTGGAAGACGGCCAGAAGGACGCCGACACCGCGGCCGTCCGCAACGGCGTGCCCGCCATCGCGCTCTCGGTGCGCAAGCAGTCGGGCACGAACACCGTCGCCGTCGTCGACAACGTCGTCGCCGCGGTCGAGGAGCTGAGGGCGAACTTGCCGCCCGGGTACGCGGTCGACGTCGTCCGTGACAACTCGATCCAGATTCGCACGTCGGCGGATCAGGTGCTCGAGCACCTGATCCTGGGCGCGGGCCTCGCCGCGCTGGTCGTGCTCCTGTTCCTCGGCTCGCTCCGGTCGACGATCATCGCCGCCATCTCGATCCCGGTGTCGATCATCTCGACGTTCGGGTTGATGATGGTCGCCGGGTTCACGCTGAACCTCATGACGCTCCTTGCCCTCGCGCTCGCCGTCGGCATCGTCATCGACGACGCCATCGTGGTGCTCGAGAACATCTACCGCTTCATCAACGAGAAGAAGATGAAGCCGTTCCCCGCGGCCATCCAGGCCACCAAGGAGATCGGGAGCGCGGTC
Source organism: Deltaproteobacteria bacterium (assembly GCA_025353585.1). Taxonomy (GTDB): domain Bacteria; phylum Myxococcota_A; class Polyangia; order Haliangiales; family Haliangiaceae; genus JABFXX01. Next base: position 5,673 of record JANXOM010000291.1, on the reverse strand, counting down.
CTCGCCACGACGCTGTCCCTGATGGCCGTGTTCCTCCCGGTCGCGTTCATGAGCGGCATCGTCGGTCGCTTCCTCTTCAGCTTCGGCATCACGATGGCCTTCGCCATCGGCGTCTCGATGATCGTCGCGTTCGCGCTGACGCCGATGATGTCGGCGCGCCTCCTGCCGCCGCCGCCGCCGGAAGGGCAGGAGCGGCGTCGCTCGGTGCTCGAGCGCATCAGCGACGCCGTGTACAACCCGATCGAGCGCGTCTACGGTCGTCTGCTGTCGTTCTGCCTGCGCCACCGCTGGATCGTCGGCATCGCGATCTTCGGCTCGTGCGTCTCGGTGGTCCCCGTCGGGAAGCAGGTCGGCGGCGCGTTCCTCCCGCAGAACGACGAGGCGCAGTTCGAGATCTACCTGCAGGCGCCCGAGGGCACGACCCTCGAGGCGACGAGCGTGATCGCCGAACGGCTGGCGCGCCACACCCGCGAGATCCCCGAGGTGGACAGCACGCTCGTCACCGTCGCCGGCGATAACCAGCGCCAGGCGAACGTCGCGAACATCTACGTGCACCTCATCAACCCCGAGCTCCGCAGCCGCGCGCAAGAGCTGATCATGGAGCAGGCTCGCCGGGAGGTCCTCCCGGACGTCCCGGTCGGTACGCGGGTGGCCGCGCAGCTCGTCAATGACTTCTCGGTCGGCGGTCAGAACGCGCAGGTGATGTGGATCATCTCGGGCCCCGACCTGGCCAAGCTCGAGCGGTTCGGCAAGCAGGCGCTCTCCGAGATCGGCAAGATCCCCGGCGTCACGGATCTCGACTCGAGCCTGCTCGATCCCGTCGACGAGACGACCGTCCGCCCCGACCTCGACCGCGCGGCGATGCTCGGCGTCGACCCGGGCGATATCACCATGGCGCTCGGCGTCCTGATCGGCGGCGTCAACGCGTCGACGTTCGAGGACCGCGGTGACCAGTATCCGGTGTTCGTGCGCGCCGCGGAGCGCTTCCGCGACGACCCGACCGCGCTCGGGCTCATCGCGGTGCCGTCCCGTACGCTCGGCCAGGTTCCGCTGTCCGATGTCATCCAGGTCGGCTCGGGCAAGGGCACCTCCAAGATCAACCGCCAGAGCCGAGAGCGCTCCGTGACGATCACCTGCAACGTCTCGCCGGGCGCCGATCAGGCCGCGGTGAGCGATGGCGTGGACCGCGTCCTCCACACGCTCGGCATGCCGGCCGGCTATACGGTCGAGCCGTTCGGCCAGAGCAAGGAGTTCAAGAAGATGGGGGCGGCGTTCAAGTTCGCGATCGGTCTCGCGTTCTTGTTCATGTTCCTCGTCCTCGCGGCGCAGTTCGAGTCGGTCGTCTACCCGTTCATCATCATGCTCGCGCTGCCGCTGACGTTGCCGTTCGCGATGCTGTCGCTCCTCATCACGGGCGGCTCGTTGAACATCTTCTCGATGCTCGGCCTGATCGTCTTGTTCGCGATGGTCAAGAAGAACGCCATTCTCCAGGTCGACCACGCCAACGGCCTCCGGCGGCAAGGTCTGCCGCGGTTCGAGGCGGTCGTGACGGCCAGCCGCGACCGGCTCCGCCCCATCCTCATGACGACGTTCGCGTTCGTGGCCGGCATGATGCCGCTCATCACGAGCCAGGGCATCGGCTCTGGCTTCTCGAAGGCCATGGCGAGCATCGTGGTCGGTGGGCAGCTGCTGTCGCTCCTCTTGACCCTCGTCGCGATTCCGGTCATCTACACGTGGTTCGACGACCTCGCCCGCGGTGGCCGCTGGCTCTGGCGCAAGGTCTTTGGCGAGCCAATCGACCGCGGCGCCGAGGAGATCGGGCTCGTGGATATCCACGCGAGCTCGAAGGTCCGCTAACCGGACGGACGCTGTCCGACCGGCGTACGGCCACCGGACGTCCGCAGGGGCCATCCGGAGCCTGCGGCAACCTGGCTTCGTGAGGCGGAGACTTTGCGGCGGATCGGGGTTCCGATCGTGATTCGCCTTTGGTATGACGCCGATCCCTCGGGCCGCTCGCGATCGTGATCATGGCAAAGACACCGACTCCGCGCTCCACCACTTCCGACCGCGATTTGCGGGCACTGCTCAACGTTCCGCAGTCGGATCTGCAGGCGCAGGTCACGGTCCGTCTCGAGCGGCTCGGCTTCCCGGCGCTGCGGCCGGCGCACGTGCAGGTGCTCTCGCTCATCGCGAGTGACAGCCTGCGCCTGTCCGAGCTCGTCTCGTCGGTGGGTCTGCCCAAGCAGACCGTAAGTGACATGATCGACGACCTCGAGCACATGCGGCTCGTCGAGCGCTTCCAGGATCCCGACCACGGGGTCATCAAGCGCGTCCGCCTCGGCCCCAAGGGCAAGACGTGGGCGACCGAGGTCCGGCGCGTCTCCGCGCAGACCGAGGCGCGCTGGGCGACGAAGCTCGGCAGCAAGAAGATGAAGTCGTTGCGCGCGCTCCTCGAGGAGCTCGCCTCGACCGTCGAGCAGTCGCGCGACGGTGCCAACGGCGCCAACGGCCACCGCGCGCCGCGCCGCAAGTAAGCGCGCCCGCTCGCGCATCCGCTCGAGCGGGATAATCCCCGCTCGAATGAGCTCTCAGAAGAACGCGTAGATCAGGTTGAACTTCATGATCGTGTCGAGCTTCTCCGCCGCTGGCGTGAAGCCCGGCGCGAACATGACGCCCTTGACCTGGAGGAGGCCGGGGCGGTTATCGAAGTGCGCCTCGACCGAGGTCTGCACCGCGAGGCCCTTGCCGATCTTCGCCGAGATCGCGAGGCGCCCGTTCACGCGCGTGTCGTTGAACGCGCCGCCGTCCTCGCCCGTGGGCAGGTTCTCGTGGTTCAGGTTCGAGAGCGCCTCGAGCGACGCCTCGAGCGTCGTGCCCGGCTGCATCTCGCCCTTGTAGCCAATGAACGCGCGGATCGAGTGGATCGAGATGAGCGGCGGATCGTCCGGCGTGCCGAGGTCCTTCTCCGCGGAGTAGTCGTAGCCGAGCTCGGCGACGGACTCGCTCGTCTTCGTCTTCGTCAGGCGACGGCTGTAGCCGACCTGGCCGCCGAGCGCGTAGTTCTTGCCGGCGGGGACGTCGCGCATCGCGAGCGCCGCGATGTAGAGCGACTGGTGCTCGTCGAGGAAGCGGTCGTAGCGCAGCTTGCCGACGAGCGTCTCGGCGGTCGTGGTCTCGACCTCGGTCAGCTCGCCCGCGTTGTTGATGAGGCCGTCGCCGTTCTTGTCGTTGAGCGAGCGGACGCCCGTCTTGACGTAGGCGATGGTGCCGTCGATGGCGAGCTTGTTGAGGCCCGCCTTGCGCGACGCGTGGATGCCGCCGCCGACCGAGGTGTTCTCGGAGTTGCCGGTGGTGAGCACGAGGCCCGCTTCGCTCGTCGCGGTCCACTCGACCGGGTTCGGCGGCGGCGCCTTCGGATCGGGCTTCGCTTCGTCCGGCTTGACGTACACGAACTTCGGGTCGTCGGCGGCCGCGGTGCGGACGCCGGCCAACGCGCTCGCGAGCGCGGCGAGGTACAGAAAGCTTCTCGGTCGCATTTGCGGGCGACCCTAGCAAAGTTGTCGGCTCGCCGGCGACCGCCGTCACCGCCTATCCGGAGCAGAACGCGGCTCGCAGACTCGCCGCTAGGTCAGCAGGGGGATTGCGCGGAGCCGATATCCGAACCGGTGCCGCGATTCGATCAGATCGCCGATCTCGGACTTCATGAGCGCCCGTCGCACCCGTCGCACCAGCTGCTTGACGTGGTTGTCGCTCGGCTCGCGCGTGTCCCACGACAGGTCGGCGATCAGCTCCGACGAGCGCACGAAGCCGCGCACGATCTCGGGCTGCTTCGCCTCCTCCGCCATCCGCTTGATCATGAGCGCCATCAGCTCGAACTGCGTCGCCGTCAGCTGCACCGAGCGCCGGTCGACCTCGATCATGCCGCCGCCGCCGCCCGTCGGCTCGTGCAGGCGAAAGTGCACCTCGGGCAGCCCCACGTTCGTCGCCTCCTCGCTGTCGAGGTCGTCGTGGACGGGGACGGCCGGTGAGGCAGGCGGCCGCACCTGGGGGCGGATCGTCGCCGTCGCCGTGCGGCTCGGGCCGTGCTGCGCGGGGAGCTTCGCGATGTCGTCGATCAGATAGAACGCGATGTGCCCGAAGCGGATGCGGTCGCCGCCGGCCACCGCGCGCGGCGCCTCGACGAGCTGGTCCTCGTGCCACGTGCCGTTCGCCGATCCGAGGTCGCGCACGAGCCACTTGCCGTCGATCGTCTCCATGACGGCGTGGTTGCGCGACACCGACGGCTCGAGCACCGCGAGGCCCTGGCCGTCGACCTGGCGCCCGACGAGCGTGTGGGCGTCGAGGACGTGCGGGCGGCCCCACGGATCGATGAGCGCCGCGCGTGTGGGGCGCCGCGCCCCGTGCAGCTGGATCTGCTCCGGCGAGATGTTGATCGGGCCGGCGAGGTCATCGCGGCACTCCTCGCAGAGAACCCCGACCTCGACCGCCCGCCGCGCACACACCGGACACATCGCGGACATCCTAGCAGACGCCCGGAAGGCGATCGGACGCCATCGCAACCGGACGCAGATCCGCCCCTCGCGAGCTCGGTCTTACTCCCAGGCGAAGTACGTGCGGCCCTGCACGGGCGCCTCGGAGCGGCGCGGCCCGGTCGCGATCTCGAACGGAAACGAGCGCGCGGCGACGCCATCGGTCGCGGCCGTCATCACCTGGAAGTGCAGGTGCGGCGTCGACGAGAAGCCGGTGTTGCCGGACAGCGCGAGCGGCTCGCCGCGGGCGACGTGCTGCCCGGGCGCGACGATGACGCCGCTCGGCGACAGGTGCATGTACTCGCCGAGGGTGCCGTCGTCGTGCAGCACGAGCACGAAGTTCACGCGGTGGAAGTCGAGGAACTCGGGCGTCGTGCCCGAGCCGATCGCGGACGCGTTCGTGGCCACGACCACGCCATCGCGCGCGGCGAGCACCGTCGTCGCGACGGGGCAGTCGAAGTCGATCGCGAACTCGTTACTGCCGCGGTGCGAGAACGTGCCGTGGAAGCCCTGCAGCACGGCGTAGCTCTGCTTCTTCGCGAAGGGCAGGGCGTACGCGTACGGCGCCGGCCGCGCGTTCGGATCGCCGAAACGCGCGTGGAACGCGAGCTCGCGCCGGTACGCCTCGTGCGGGTTCGGGATCTGGAACGTCGCGAGCTCGACGGCCTTGCCCTCGCCGTTGGCCTTGCTCGCCGGCGGCAGCACGACGACGCCGTCCGCCGCGCCGGTCGGCTCCATGTTCACGAACGCCGACGCGTTCCACTGCATCACGATCGGCACCGCGTACCGGTTGCGCGCGATCTGCACGACTTGGGTGCCGACCTGCCGCATTTCGAAGTCGATGTGGCCGCCGTCGAACGCGAAGTCCGTCATCTGGTCGACGACCTTCGCCTGCACCGGCGGCTGCGGCGCCGCGCTGATCGGACCCTCGCCGCCCCCCGGCACCTGCGGCGGAGACGCGACGCGCGCCTGCTGCGGCCGCGCCGGCGGCGACTCGCTGTCTGGCGTCACCGGGCGCGGCGGCGGCGTGTACGGCGGCGGATCGGCCGGGAGGTTGCTCTCGTCCGGCTCGGTCGCGTGCGGATGCGAGGGCGGCGGCGGACAGCCGACCGCGACAGTCGAGAGGACCGCCACCACGAGGACG
>JANXOM010000289.1 GCA_025353585.1 Deltaproteobacteria bacterium | reverse complement strand
GCTCGTCGCGGCGGCGGCCGGGCACGCCGGCGCGGCGCCCCACGCGGTCGTGGGCGGGCGCGTTGCCGGCCTCCGGTTCAAGCCGGTCTGCGCGGACTTCTCGTGCAAATCGTTCGTCGCGGTCGACGCGGACGGCACGGTCCACGCGGACCTCGCCCCGCCCGGCGCCGCGCTCGGCGCGGACGATCTGGCGGCCGCCTATCACGTCGACCCCACGCTCGGCGACGGCCAGACCGTGGCGATCGTCGAGGGCACGGGCTACGCCGATATCGAATCGGACCTCGCCGCCTACCGCGCGCATTACGGCCTGCCGCCCTGCACGATCGCGAGCGGCTGCCTCACCGTCGTCAACGACAACGGCGACACGTCGCCCCTCCCCGCCGACAGCCCGGGCACGATCATCGAGGCCGCGCTCGACATGGACATGGTCTCGGCCGGCTGTCCGCGCTGCAAGATCCTCGTCGTCGAGGGCGGCGCGCTCGGCGGCAACTCGACGCAGCTCGGGCAGCTCGTGGCCGCGCGGCTCCACGCGAACGCGATCGCCGACAGCTACGGCGGGCCCGAGGACGGCACCGAGCTGTCATCGCGCGAGGGGGACTACAACAACCCCGGGACCGGCACGTTCGTCTCGACGGGCGACTACGGCAACAACATGGTGTTCGGAAACCTCGCGGGGCCGTCGTACCCGGCGACCTCGGCGCACGTGATCGCCGTCGGCGGGACGCACCTCGCGCCCGTGGCCGTGTCGGTCGATCCGCGCGGCTGGGTGGAGGGCGCGTGGTCCGACGCCGGCAGCTCGTGCAGCACGTCGATCCCGAAGCCGAGCTATCAGCCCGCCTCCGCGGTGTGCGGCATGCGCGCGACCTCGGACGTGTCGGCGATGGCGGATCCGAACCCCGGCCTCGCGATCTACATCGCGGCGCAGGGCGGCTGGACCCGTGTTGGCGGCACGAGCGCGTCCGCCCCGCTGACGGCCGCGATCTTCGCGGGCGCGGGCCACGGCGACGCGGTCCCGGCGTTCGTCTACAAGCACCCGGGCGCGTTCCTCGACATCACGCTCGGCCAGAACGGCAACTGCGGCACGAACCTGTGCAACGCGGGGACGGGCTGGGATGGCCCGACCGGCCTCGGCTCGATCGATCAGACGAAGCTCCTCGCGATCGGCAACATCGCGGGGGCCGGCCCCGACGCGCAGATCACGTTCCCGGCGGACGGGGCCACGCTGCCGCCCGGCTTCACGATCGAAGCGACCACGGGCAGCGACACCGCGTACCTCGAGTTCGGCGTCGACGGCGCGATCGTCGGCTACGAGAACATCGCACCGTACCAGGTCTCGGCGCCGCTCACGCTGGCGAGCGGGGCCCACACGCTGACCGTCACGGCGTTCGACGTCGACCACAACTCGAAGCAGACGATGATCGCGGTGACGCAAGCGGACGCTAAGCCCGCAGGCGACGACAGCACGTGCTCCGCCGGCGGCGCGAGCGGCGGCGCGGGCGTGCTGCTCGTGCTCGGTGCTGTGCTCGCGCGTCGCCGTCGCGCAGCGTGAGAAGCACAAGACGAGCGCGAGCGCACGGTGTGCGCCGAAATGAGAAGTTAAGACTCCGTAAGCCGTCGGTGGACTTGCGCCCCGATCCTTTATGGTCGAGACGTGCGCGCCGTAACCGGTCTGATGGTCCTCGCCGCTTTGTCGTTCGCCGCCGGGACCGCGCGGTCCGACACGCCCGCGCCCGCGCCCGCGGGAAGCGATGCGGCGCCCGCGGAGGCCGCGCAGGATCCCGCGACGCCGCCGGTGATCCCGCCGCCGAAGGATCCCGCGCTGATTCCCACGACGCCCGACGTCGCGCCTCCCGGCCATCCGACCCACTTCGAGCCATGGTACCGGGGGCCGAACGCCCACCGGCGGTTCTTCAATATCGGCCTCACGCTCGCGTTCGAGGTCGCATCGTTTGTCCCGCAGCGAGTGGCGACGCCGACCTCGTGTCGCTGGTGCAGCTCGAACAGCGTGGACACGAAGGTGAGGAACTCGCTCTTCTGGAAAGACGTCAAGCGCGCCGACCTGTTCAGCACGATCACCACGTACTACGTCTCACCGGTCGCGGGCGCGGCGCTCCTCTACTTCTCGGACAAGGACGAGAGCTGGCGGCGCCTGATCGACGACACCCTGCCGGTCGCCGAGAGCATCGCGGTCACGAACTTCATCACCAACGTCGTGAAGGTGTCGTTCGCGCGCCAGCGGCCGTACGCGCACTTTTCCACCACGCCGACGGAGCCGAGCACCGAGGACAACCTGTCCTTCCTGTCGGGCCACAGCTCCTTCGGGTTCGCGCTCACGACGGGCGCGGCCTACATCTGCCACATCCGCCACTACAAGACCGAGCCCTACGTCTGGGCCGCCGGCATCACGCTGTCGCTATCGACGGAGTACTTCCGGATCGCGGCGGACAAGCACTATCTGACCGACGTGCTCGCCGGCGGTTTCCTCGGCATCGGCGCGGGGCTCACGATCCCGCGGCTCATGCGGCGCAACCTGATCATCGTGCCGGCGCCCGAGACCCGCGGCGTCAACGTCGTCGGGATGTTCTGACCGCGAGCCTCAGGGCTTCGGCCGCTTCGCCTTGAAGCGGTTGATGAGGCCGTTCGTCGAGGCGTCGTGCGTCGTGACCTCGGCCGCGCCCTCGAGCTCGGGGAGGATCTTGCTCGCGAGCTGCTTGCCGAGCTCCACGCCCCACTGGTCGAAGCTGTAGATGTCCCACACGATGCCCTGCACGAAGATCTTGTGCTCGTACATCGCGATGAGCGAGCCGAGCGTGCGCGGCGTGATCTTCTGGACGAGGATCGACGTCGTCGGGCGATTCCCGGTGAACGTCTTGTGGATCGCCAGGCCCTCGAGCTGAGCCGCCGGCAGCGGTGTCGCGCCCTGGGCGGCCACGAGCTCGGCCTTCGCCTCGTCCGTGGTCTTGCCCTTCATCAGCGCCTCGGGCTGCGCGAAGTAGTTCGCGAGCAGGATCGCGTGATGGTTGCCGAGCGGGTTGTGCGTCTCGATCGGGGCGATGAAGTCGCACGGGATGACCCGCGTACCCTGGTGGATGAGCTGGTAGAACGCGTGCTGGCCGTTCGTGCCCGGCTCGCCCCAGATGATCGGCCCCGTCGAGTAGTCCGTGATCTTGTGGTCGTGCCGGTCGACGCCCTTGCCGTTGCTCTCCATGTCGCCCTGCTGGAAGTACGCAGAGAAGCGATGCATGTACTGGTCGTACGGCAGGATGGCGTGGGTCTCGGCGCCGAAGAAGTTGTTGTACCAGAGGCCCAGCGCGCCGAGGATCACGGGCAGGTTCTCGGCGAGCGGCGCGGTCCTGAAGTGCTGGTCCATCTCGTAGCCGCCGGTCAGCAGCTCGTCGAAGTTGTCCATGCCGATCACGCACGCGATCGACAGGCCGATCGCGCTCCACAGCGAGTAGCGGCCGCCGACCCAGTCCCAGAAGCCGAACATGTTCGCGGTGTCGATGCCGAACGCCGACACCTCCTTCGCGTTCGTCGACAGCGCCACGAAGTGCTTCGCGACCGCCTCGGGCCCCGCGGTCCCCCCCGCGGTGCGCTTGATCGACTCCAGCAGCCAGCTGCGCGCCGACCTCGCGTTCGTCAGCGTCTCCTGCGTCGTGAACGTCTTGCTCGCGACGATGAACAGCGTGCGCTCCGCGTCGAGGTGCTTGACCGTCTCTGCGATGTGCGTGCCGTCGACGTTCGAGACGAAGTGCGCCCGGAGGTCCGCCTTCCAGTACGGGCGGAGCGCCTCGGTCGCCATCACCGGCCCGAGGTCCGAGCCGCCGATGCCGATGTTGACGACGTCGGTGATGGTCTTGCCGGTGTGGCCCTTCCACGCCCCGCTGCGGAGGCGCTCCGTGAAGTCCCGCATCTTCGCGAGGACCGCGTTGACCTCGGGCATCACGTCTTTCCCGTCGGACAAGATCGGGCGGTTGCTGCGGTTGCGCAGGGCGACGTGGAGGACGGAGCGGCCCTCGGTGCCGTTGAGCGCCTTGTCGCCGGCGAACATGCGGTCGCGCCACGCCTCGACGCCCTGCTGCTCCACGAGCGCCAGGAGCAGCTTCAACGTCTCGTCCGTCGCGCGATGCTTCGAATAGTCGACGAACAGACCGCAGGCCTCGCGCGACATGCGCGCGAACCGACCGGGATCCGTCGCGAACATCTCGCGCATCGTCGTCCCCGCGATGGCCTCCTTGTGCTGGACCAGAGCCTTCCACGCCACGCTATTCGTCAAGGTCGACATGGCGCGAGAGTACATCCGGATCGCCACCGTCACCCCGGCGGGAGCGGCCGTGAGGTAGGCTCACGATGATGTCCTCGTGTCGGCGCCTCGCAGGTCTCGCGCTCCTGTTCGCGGCCGGCTGCCAGCACGACGTGACCACACTTTTCCCGCCGGGCCTCGAGCCGCTCGCCGACGATCCGGAGGTCCAGGCCGTCGCCGCGCCCGTGGCCGAGGCGCTCGTGATGACGAACACGCAGGACACCGAGGTTCACGTGTACGGCCGCGGCTACGTCTTCGCGCCGGTCGCGACCGTGTGGGCCGCGGCGCAGGACCCGCTCGCGCTCATCGCGACGTGCAACACGGACGCGCAGGCGATCACGCAGCAGGACGAGACGGGCTACGCGCTCGACTTCAGCGTCCACTACACCGTCAACAACATCCTCACGGTGGGGTGGGACGATCAGTACCGGGGCGCCGTGATCTCGGTCGGCGTGGGCAGCAGCCAGGTCCTGGGGATGGGGATCCCGGGCGACGTGGTCAGCCGCACGATGATCGAGCACCAGAAGACGATGGGCAGCAGCTTCATCTCCGTCTCCGAGGGCACGACGCAGCTCCTCGCGAACGCCGACAACTCCGTGACCGAGGTGCAGATGATCGAGCACCTGAAGGCCGTCGAGCAGCCGCTCGATCAGGTCACCAACGGCATGCGGCACGAGTTCGACTCGTTGCTCGCCATCGCGCACGGCGGCGCGGTCCCGGCCTGCCCGTAGGCGCCGCCGAGGCGCCGCGCCTGCGCTAGAAGCGGCCGACGAGCCCGATGCCCGGCGTGCTCGCGTTGCGCGTGTCGCGGACGGGGATGACGGAGAGCTGCACGTCGAGGCCGTGGGCGCGGTTGTAGTCGCGCGCGGTGCCCGGGGCGAGGCCGATCTCCGCGACGGTGCCGACGCCGTACCCGATGGCGCCGAGGATGAAGAGGGCCTCGCCGGAGTTGTTGCTCGCCGTGCCGTGGTCGGCCGCGGCGACGGCCTGCGCGATGCCGACGGTCATGGCCGCGACCGATGCGAGGCGGATGCCGAGGCCGCTGTTCCACGCGTGGCCAGCGTAGATGTGGCCGGTCGTCGGGCCGACGACGAACGCGATCGCGCCGACCGTCGCGAGGAGGTCGCGGCCGTTGTTGTTGCTGCTCTGGTAGTAGCCGTTGCTGTCGTAGCTGTACGTGGTGTCCATCCCGGCCGCGACCATCATCAGGACGAGGCCGCCCGCGGTGACGAGCCCGGAGGTCCAGCCGGCCGTCGCCGGGTTCTTGCGATCGGACGGGTTCGCGTGCGGTGGCGCGGCGACCGCGGCCGGAGGCGCGGACGGCCATCGCGCGGCGCCGCCGTACGCCCCCGGCGGTCCGGCGTAGGCGCTCGGCGGCGGCGGGGCCGGCGCATGGCTCGATTGCGAGTCGTCCGGGCCCGGCTGCGCGGCGGCGAGCGCCGGCGCAAGCATCCCGACCACCAGGCACACGCGCGCGACGTTCATCGCCACATCATCGCCGATCTGCCCGCCCCGCGGGAACCGCATTGTCTGCGAGCCCACGGCCTACGTGGCCGACGTCACGAGCGCCAGCGAGCCCGCCGCGACGACCACCCACAGCACCACGCCGAGCACCAGCGGCCGCACGCCGACCTTTCCGAGCGCCGCGCGGGACAGCGAGAGGCCGATCAAGAACAGCGCGAGCACGAGCGCGCGCCGGCCGACCTCGACCACCCACGGCGCCACGTCGGCGAACGCCGGGATCCACGTCCGCACGGCCGCCATCCCGATGAACCCGAGGATGAACCACGGCCACTTCACCCCGCGCAGCCCGCCGCCCTTCCCGCCCGCGGCCGCGCCCGTGCGCGAGCTCCCGAAGCGGACCGCGATCGCGAACGTGATCGGCACGATCCAGAGCGCGCGCGCGAGCTTCGTGGTCGTCGCGATCTGCAGGGCCGTCTCGCCATACGCCTTCCCCGCGCCGACCACGGAACTCGTGTCGTGGATGGCGAGCGCGGCCCACCGCCCGAACACGGGCTCGGTCAAGTGCATCGCGTGCCCGAGCACCGGGAACACCACCAGCCCCACGGCGTTGAGCACGAACACCACGGCCAGCGCGACCGACGTCTCGTGCTCCTTCGGCTTGAGCACGCTCGCCACCGCCGCGATCGCGCTGCCGCCGCAGATCGCGGTCCCCACGGCGATGAGCAACGGCGTGTCCCCGCCCACGCGCAGGAGCCGCCCGAGCAGCAACCCGAGCGCGAGCGCCACCGCGAGCCCCGCCGCCGTCAGCAACGCCCCGCTCGACCCGACCGCCCACACCTGCTGCAGGTCCATGCCGGCGCCGAGCGCGACCACACCCGCCTGGAGCGCGAGCGTCGTGTACCTCTTCGTGTTCGCCGGCGCGGGCCGGCCCGTGGCCAGCGCGAGGAGCACCCCGGCGCCGAGCGCGACCCAGCCCGGCGCGGCCACCGCCACGAGCGCGATCGCGACGACCGCCGCGGCTCCGGCATAGAGCAGCGGGCCGCGCGACGCGGGCAGCGGAATGGCCTCGGGCGGCACGCGGGCAGGTTGTACGCCGGATGGCGAGCGGCTACCATCGCCGCTCGGGTCTGTCAGGCATGGCCAAGCTGATCGTCATCTCCGGGGAAGAGCGGCAGGAGTTCGATCTCGCCGCCTTCAACACGATCGGCCGCCATCCCGACAACACGATCCAGATCCTGGATCGGATCATCTCCAAGGAACACGCGCACATCCAGCGCGGGGCGGACGGGCGCTTCCTGCTGCGGGACCTCCGCTCGCTCAACGGCACGTTCATGCGCGGCGAGCGCGTCGCCGACCATCCGCTGATCGATGGCGACGAGTTCACGATGGGCTCCACGCGCATCGTGTTCGTCGACAAGCCCAGGGCCGACGACGTCCTGAACCGCGTGACGATCGCGCCGGGCCTGACCGAGAGCCATATCCGCGGGCGCATCCAGGCCGAGACCGGCGACTTCATGCCGGAGAAGCACATCACCGACGACAAGACGATGCGCCGCGACTACGAGCGCCTGCGCATCGGCCACGAGCTCGCCCGCGCCGTCGGCAGCGAGCTCGACCTCGATAAGCTGCTCCCCAAGATCCTCGACAAGGCGTTCGAGCTCGTCAACGCCGACCGCGGCGTGATCCTGCTCGCCGACCAGAGCGGCAAGCTCCTGCCGAGCTACGTCAAGACGCGCAGCGGCAAGAGCGACCCGAACATCACGCTGTCGAACACCGTGATGCAGGAGGTGGTCAACAACAAGGCGGCCGTCCTGTCGAGCGACGCCACGATGGACTCGCGCTTCAACAACGCGCACTCGATCATCATGCAGGGCATCCGGTCGACGATGACCATGCCGCTCCTGCACTCGACCGAGCTCCTCGGCATCATTCACCTCGACTCGCTGTTCACGAGCAACGCGTTCACCGAGAAGGATCTCCAGATCTGCATCGGCATGGCGGCGCAGGCGGCCATCGCGATCCAGAACGCGCGCCTCGCGCAGCGCATCGAGAAGGAAGCCCAGACGCGCGCGCAGATCTCGCGGCTGATCCCGCCGAGCGTCGTCGAACAGGTCTTGAAGGGGGAGCTCGTCATCGAGAAGGGCGGCCGCCTCGCCGAGGTGACGATGCTGTTCTCGGACATCCGCGGGTTCACCCGGATGTCGGATGGCAAGCCGGCCCAGGAGATCGTCAACACGCTCAACGAGTACTTCGAGGTCATGGTCGACGTGCTGTTCAAGTACGGCGGCACGCTCGACAAGTTCGTCGGCGACGAGATCATCGGCCTGTTCGGCGCGCCGATCGCGATGGACGACGCGCCCTACAAGGCCGTCGCGTGCGGCATCGCGATGCTCCACGCGCTCGACGAGTTCAACCGCACGCGTGCGGCCGAGGGCCTGTCGCCGATCGAGATCGGCATCGGCATCAACACCGGCCAGGTCATCACCGGGTCGATCGGCTCGACGCGCGCGCTCCAGTACACGGCCATCGGGGACCCGATGAACGTCGCCTCGCGCCTCTGCAATCACGCCAAGCGGGGCGAGATCGTCATCAGCGAGCACACGTACCGCCACGTCGCCGGCCGCGTCAACGCGTCGGCGATGCCGCCCTTCGCCGCGAAGGGGAAGGCGGAGGAGCTCAAGGTCTTCCGCATCGAAGGCTTCCGCTCGATGCACACCCCGGTGCCCGGCGAGTGGACCGGGCCGACCAACGGCTGATCCGCTTCAGGTCCCGCGGCCGGCCGGGTCGGCTCCGGGCGACAGTCCCCGCTCCGCCTCGAGCGCGACGACGGGCCGACCGAGCGCCCAGATCGGCGCGAGCGATGGCCCGTCTCGTTCAACCATTGCAACCGAGCAGCACCGCGGCGGGGACCCGCCACGCGCGCATCTAGCCGGCGATCGTCAGGCCCATCTGCGCGCGGACGGCGAAGAACTCCTCGCTGATCGAGTAGAGCACCAGCTCCTTGATCTTGTCCTTCACCTGCGGCCCGCCGACCACGACCGGCTCGTTGCTGACCATGCGCGCCGCGACCTCCAGCTCGCCGCAGACCACGAAGCCCGCCCGGTGCGAGACCGCGTCCACCGCGTGGCCCCACTTGGCCAGGTTGATCTCCGGCGCCGCCTGGATGAAGCGGCCCACGACCGCGCCCAGCTGCTCGAGCAGCTGCGGCGGCATGCGCTTCTGCATCTCGGGCACGTACTGCTGCACCAGCGCCACCATGTCGGGCGGCACCTGGAACCGCGGCTGGCACATGACGATCGCGCTGAGCACGACCACCTTGAGCTCCGTGTTCGTCGGCAGCAGCAGCTTGAGGTAGTACTCCGGCCGCATGAACGTCAGGCGGCGCGCCGAGAGGAACGCGATCTCGCGCTCGCTCTTGCCCTGCAGCAGCTGCGGCCGCACGACGAACGACGGCACGAGCTCCGTCTTCTCCATGAGGTTCGCGAGCTGGATGTCGGCCGGCTTTCCGTCCTCGAGCAGGAAGACCTCCGGCATCGGCACGTTGAGCACCTGACACACGTAGTGGAACAGCTTCGCGAACATCAGCGGGTTGTTCGCGAGCTGGAGCTTGTCCTTCCGCTTGACGCCCACGTCCTTGTACGAGAGCGACTTCATCGCCGCGACGCCCTGCCAGCTCGCCCCGAAGATCGCGCTGATGTAGCGGTTCTCGTCGGGGTGGATGAGCTTGGCCCACGTCTCGGCGCTCATGACGTTCTTCGCCTTGACGAGGCCACGCGGCTTGTACTGCTCGTAGAACTGCAGCTCGTCCGGGTCCGCCTTCTTGAGGAAGGCGAGCGTGTTACAGACGCACCACGTCTTGTCGTACTGGTGCGCGTCCATGTAGATGCGGCGCAGCGCCTTGTAGGAGTCGTACTTGAACGGCTCGTTCCGCAGCATCCGCATGTGCTGCTCGATCGCCTTGTCCGTGTAGTCCGGGCCGGCCACGAGGTACAGCTCCGCGAGGATCTCGGCGCGGTCCTGGCCATCGGGGCGCAGCTCGTTCTTCGGATCCAGCTGCTGCGCGAGCTCGTACGCCTGCGTCGCCGACTGGTAGTGCTTGAGGCGCGAGCGATAGATCTCGCCGAGGCCGTCGAACAGCCCGACGCGCACCTTGTGGAACGTCGGGTTGGCGCTCTGCGGCAGGCGCTTGAGCATGTCGCGGTACGCGCGCTCCTGGGCCTTCCAGTCGCGCTTCGTCGTCAGCACCTTGTCGATGGCCTCGAACGCACGCAGCGCGCGCGGGACCATGGCGTCCGGCAGCTTCTCCGGCTGCTCGAAGAACGAGTCGAGCGCCTTGTTGTAGTAGTCGACCGCCTCGTCGAGCGACTTGAGCTCGTCACGGCAGACCGTGGCGGCGGCGTGGTAGTACGCGCCGCGGCGGACGGCGTCCGGCTCGAGCGCGATGAAGCGCTCGATCGTCTCGACCGCCTTCTTCCACTGCTTCTGCTCGGTGTAGAGGTCGAGCACCTTTTGCAGCAGCTGGTGATCGTCCGGCGTGTGCTCGAGCGCCTCGAGGAACGCCCCCGTGGCCTTCTGCGCGTTCTGCAGCTTCTTGTGATAGATCTCGCCGATCTCGTCGAGGAGGAGGACCTTCTCCTTCGCCGCCGCCGTCACCATCATCCCGCGCTTCGCGTGGACGACCGCTTCCCAGTCGCCCTGCGCTTCCTGGAGCCCGATGACGGCCTCGAGGGTCTCGCGGTGGCTCGGATCGATCTCGAGCGCCTTCTCGAACATGTTGAGCGCCTTCTTGCGCTCACCCACCGCCTGGCGAACCATGCCGAGCCGGTTGTAGATGCGGACCACGTCCGCCTCGTCCTGCCCGTCGCGGTGCTGCACCAGGATCGTCTGGTAGATGTTCCCGGCGTTCGTCCAGTCCTGCATCTTGAAGAGCAGATCGGCGCGGCCGATCAGCGTCGGCAGGTACGTCGAGTCGATGTCGTACGCGTTCTTGTAGTAGCCGAGCGCCTTCTGGAAGTCGCCGAGCTCGTCCGCCGTGCGCGCGGCCCGGTAGTAGAGCTCGTTGAGCTCGCGCGGATCCGCGTGGAGCTGGCCGACCTTGCGGGCCAGCATGTCGATGACGGGCGAGAGCGCGCCCCACTCCTGCGACTGGAAGTAGAGGTCGGACAGCGGGCGGCCCGCGTCGACGTGCTCGGGGTCGAGGGAGATCACGGCGGCGTACAGCTGCTTGGCCGCGTCGTTCTGGCGGAGCTTCTCCTGGTAGATCTTCGCCGCCTCGTGGAGGAGGCGGACCTTGTCCGTGATGACCGGCGTGTAGCTCTCGGCGCGCACCATCATCTGGGCCGCCTTGAGCCAGTCCCCGCGATCCGAGTACTGCTTCGTCAGCGCCTCCATCGTCGGCACGTGAGCCGGATCGATGGCGAGGCCGCGCAGCATGTTCGCCTCGGAGGCGTCCGCCTCGTGCAGCTGGCCGTACTGGATGCGGCCCATCCGCCAGTAGAGGTCCACCTGCTTGCGCGGGTCCTCGACGATCCGGACGAGGTGCGCCATCACGTCGACGGCGCGATCCCACTCGCTGATCTTCTCGTAGAGGCGACCGAGCGCGTCGAGGGCGCGCGGCTCGTCCCCATCGATACCGAGGACGTCGGTGTACGACTCCACGGCGCGATCGATGTCGCCAAGGTTCTGGTCGTAGACCTGGCCCATGGCCACGTAGAGGTCGACGCGCTGGGCGACATCCGACGTCGCCATGATGTGGTTCCGGTACGTCTCGACGAGCGCCTCCCACTTCGCCGCCTGCTGGTAGAGGCGGGCGAGCTCGCGGTACGCCGTGAAGTTCCGCGAGTCGATCGCGACGATCTTCTCGAGGGCTTCCGCCGCGCGGTCGAGCTTGCCGAAGCGCTCCTCCCACGCCGCCGCCATGCGCTCGTACAGCGCCACGCGCTCGGCGTCCGCCTGCGACGCGTCGAGCTGCGCCTCGAGGACCTCGAGGTACTTCTCGGACTGGTTCGTCTTCTCGTAGAGCTGCTCGAGGGCGCGCAGCGACGTCAGGTTCTGCGGATCGGTGTCGAGCACCTGCTGGTAGGCGGTGATCGACTGACCGGCGTCGTACAGGCGCAGGTCGTAGATCTGACCGATCTCGAGGCGGAAGCGGACGATGCTCTGCTCCTCGGTCTCGAGCTCGGCGCGCCGCGTGAGCACGTCGATGAGCGGCTGCCACTGCTCGGTCCGGCGGTAGAGCCGGTCGAGCGCGGTCAGCGCGTCGCGCGACGCGGGGTCACAGACGAGCGCCTGCTGGTATGCGTGGATCGCGCCGCCGACGTCCTGCATCTGGCGCTCGAGGAGCTCCGCGAGCTGGATGTAGAGCGCCGTCTTCTTCGCGTTGTCGTGCTCGACGCCCGCGTGCCGCTGCAGGGTCTCGATTAGCTCGCTCCAGCTGCCGCGCTTGCGCTGCAGATCCGCGATCGCCGACAGGGCGCCGGTGTGCGACGGATCGATGCGCAGCGCCTGCTGCACGGAGTGGATGGCGTACTCGAGGTGCGAGAGGTGCTCGCCGTACCAGCGGCCGATCTTGACCCAGAGGTCCGAGGCGGCGCTGCGGTTCTCCCGCTCGAGCTCGTTGACGCGGTTCGTGTACTCGTCGAGGAGCTCCTGCCAGCGGTTGGTGGCCGTGGCGAGGCGCTCGAGCTCGCGGCCCGTCTCCTCGTGCGCGTAGTCGAGCTTGAACGCGGCCTGGAGGACGTAGAACGCCGACTCCTGGTCGCCGATCTCCGACTCGTAGATCTTGCCGACCTGGTTCAGGATCGAGATCTGCTCCTGGACCTTCGGGCGCAGCTCGCTCTGCTGGAGGAGGACCTCCACGAGCTCCGGCCACTTGTACTGCTGGCGGTAGATCGCCTCGAGGCGATCGGACGCGGTGAGGTTGGCCGGATCACTGGCGCGCACGCGCTCGTAGACGAGCGCCGCCTTCGTCAGGTCCTCGACCTTCTCCTCCCACGTCGCGGCCGCCTGGAGCAGCGTCTCCTTGCGCTGGGCGTCGTCGTCGAGGACGAGCGCGCGCTTCTCGAGCACGTCGATCGCCTCTTCCCAGCGGCCCTCGCGCGTGAACAGCCCCTCGAGGGCCGCCAGCGCGCGGAAGTCGCTCGGATCGATCGCGATGACCTTCCGCCACGCGTCGACCGCCTCCTCGACGCGGCCGAGGACATCGCCCTCGAGCTGGCCGAGCTGGGCGTAGAGCTCGATCGTCTCGGTCTCGGACAGGCCGCCGTCGGCCGTCGAGACGAGCTGACCGACGTCGATGATGCGACGCAGCGTCTGCGTCAGCTCGTCCCACGCCTGCGTGGAGCGATAGAGGTGCGCCAGGGCGCGCAGGGTCTCGAGGTCGTTGCCGTCGATGCGATCGGCGGCGAGCCACGCGTCGAGGGCGTTGCGCTCGCGCGACAGCTTGTCGGCCCAGATGTGACCGAGGTGCTTGTAGAGCGCGATCTGCTCGTGGTCCGCCTGCGCGACGGCCACCTGGCGCTCGATGATCTCGACCAGCTCTTCCCAGCGCTCGCGCCGGGTGTAGAGCTCGGCGATGGCGAGCAGGGCCTGCGGGTCCTCGCCGCGGATGTCGAGCACCCTGCCCCACAGCTCGATCGCCTTGTCCTCGGTCTGGAGGGCCTCGGACGCGATGCGCGCCATGTGCGCGTAGATCTGCGCGAGCTCGGCATCGGCGTCCGCGACGTCGACGAGCTTCTCGTACGTGTCGAACAGCTTCTGCCAGTCCTGCCGGCGGAAGTGGATGCTCTCGATCGCCTCGAGCGCGCGGCGGTTGCGGCTCTCCTGATCGAGGACGGCCGTGTAGCTGGCGAGCGCCTGCTCCAGATCGCCGAGCGCGTCCGCGAAGATCGCGCCGCGGCGGAAGTAGAGCTCGAGCTTCTCGTCGGTGTCCTCGACGACCTCGATGCGACGGCGGAGGATCTCGGCGAGATCCTCGTACATGCCGGCGCCGAGGTAGAGCCGATCGAGCGAGGCGAGCGCCTCGGGATCCTTGGCCTCGAGCTCGAGGACGCGCAGGTGCGTCTCGACGGCGCGGGCCGCGTCCTGCAGCTGGGACTCGTGCACGCGGGCGAGGCGGAGCAGCGTCTGGCGCTGCACGTCCTTGTCGCGCGTGGTGTCGAGCGCGCGGGTGTAGGCGACGACCATGTCGTCCCAGCCGCCGGTCTCGCCGGCGAGCCGCTCGCTCTCCTCGATCGCGTGGTCCCAGCGCGGATCCTCGACGAGGGACTCGCTCCACCAGTGGAACGCGCGGCCCTGGTCGTAGAGCCGGCCCTCGGCGAGCTCGGCGAGGCGCTGGTACATCGCCTGGCGATCCGGGCCCGCCAGCTTGCCGAGCTGCACCTCGTAGATACCGTGCAGCTTGCCGTACTCGTTCGCCGTCTCGTAGAGCGGCTCGAGGACGCCGCCGATCTCGCTCTGGAGATGCCCCGCGTGGAACATGTTCTCGAGCGCGCCGATGGTCTGCTCGTGGGTCGGCTGGCTCGTCAGGATCTCGCGATAGACCTCGACGGCGCCCTTGCGGTCGCCGAGCTGGCCCTCGAGCACCTGGCCGAGGCGGAACTGCAACGTGGCGATCTCGGCGTCGCCCTCGGCGAGCTGGATCTCGCGCCGCAGGATCTCGGTGAGCTCCGGCCACGCGGCCGTCTGGCTGTACAACCGGTCGAGCGAGAGCACGGCCGGCTTGTTGTCGAACTCGACGTCGAGCAGCTTGCGGAGGGTCGCGATCGCCTTCGGGACGTCGGCGAGCTCCTGCTCGTGGACGCGCGCGAGGCGGGAGAGGAGATCCACCTGGCGCGGGACGTCGAGCGACTTGTCCGCTTCGGACTGATAGAGCTGCGCGAGCGGGGCCCACGTGCCGGTAATCTCCGCGAGGCGCTCGATGTGACCGAGCGTCTGCGGGTTGCCGCTGTCGTCGCGAAGCGCGCGGGCGTAGGCGTCGAACGCCGCCGCCGCGTTGCCGACGCGCTGCTCGTGGAGGAGCGCGATCCGGTGGAGCAGATCGACGCGCGCGAGGGGATCCTCGTTGTGCGCGACCATCACCTCGAGGACATCGACGAGCCGCAGCCACTCCGCCGACGAGTCGTAGATCGGCTCGAGGACGCGGGCGGCCATGACCGGCTCGGTCTTGCTGTGGACGAGGCCATCGAGCGCGTGGAGCGTCTCGGTGTGGCCGGGGTCGAGCTCGAGGGCCTCGCGGTAGCTCTCGATCGCGCGGGCGACGTCGCCGAGGCGGATCTGCCACAGGTGACCGACGCGGTACTTGAGCGCGACGGTCTCGCCGGTGGTCTCGGCGAGCTCGACCTGCTGCTCGAGGTTCCCGAGGAGGTCGTACCAGCGCTCGGCCTGGCCGTAGAGCCGGTCGAGGGACTGGATCGCGGGGAGCTCGTCCGCGTCGAGATCGAGGATGCCCTGGTAGGTCTCGATCGCCTTCGCCACGTCGCCGAGCTCGCGGTCGTAGACCTGCGCGAGCACGTACAGCATCCGCTTCTTGTCGGCCGGATCCTCCGCGAGGTCGGCCTTCTTCGCGTAGACGTCCTTGAGCGGCTCCCAGCGCGCGAGCCGCACGTACAGGCGCTCGAGCGCGTCCATCGCGGGCATGTCGACGTCGTCGATCACGAGCACCGAGCGGAACGTCGCGATCGCGTTGTCCGCGTTGCCGAGGACCTCTTCCTCGATCTGCGCGGCGCGATAGAGCAGCTGCTTGCGCTCGTCGACGTTCGTGAGGATCTCGGACTTGCGCTTCAGGATGTCGACGAGCTTCGGCCAGTCGCCGGTGCGCTCGTGGATCGTCTGGATCGCGGTCGCGGCCTCGACGGCGTTCGGCGCCGCCTGCAGGATCCGCTCGTAGGTCGCCACGGCAGCCTTGTCGTCGCGGAGCTCGGTCTCCTGGATCTGCGCGCGGCGGAACAGCAGCTGGACCTTGAGGTCGTCCTCCTGCGCTTCGCCGGAGACGGAGTCATAGAGCTCCGCCGCGTCCTTCCACTTGTCGAGCTGCCGCGCGAGGCGGTCCAGCTGCTGGTGGGTGACCTCGTTGCGCGGATCGTCGCGCAGCGCGCGGGCAAACGTCGCGAACGAGTTGTTCGCGTCATCGCCCCCGAGCTCGTGGAGCTCGGCGATCTGGTGCAGCAGCTCGATCTTGCGGACGGGATCGAAGGCGTGCTTCGCCATGATCTCGTACACGCCGATCTGGTTCTTCCAGTCGCCGCGGCCCTTGTAGATGGGCTCGAGGATCGACGCGATGGTCAGCTCGTGCTCGGGCTGCTGGATGAGGCGCTCGAGCGCGTGGATCGCGTCCGGGTTGACGTCCTCGTGGTCGAGGACCTGGCGATACGTCTCGACGGCCGCCGCGACCTCGCCGAGGTGCGTCTCGCGCAGCTGGGCGAGGCGCACGAGCAGCCCGACCTGCTCGGCGGGCACGTTGTTCACACCGCGCCGCCCTTCGGCAGCGCTGAATCCCTCGGCGGAGCCGAGAGATTCGAGCAGCGCCAGCTGGCGCGTGATGTTGTCACCGAGGTCACGCCACGCCGCCCGGCCCACGTAGAGCCGGTCGAGCGCGCGCAAGGCCTTGAGGTCATCGGGCGCCTGCCCGAGGATCTCGATGTACGTGTCGATGGCGTCGTTCGGCGCGGCGAGCATGTCCTCGTGGATCTGGGCGATCCGGAAGAGGAACTCGAGCCGCTGATCGTTGTCCGGCGCGATGTCGACGCGGCGGCGATAGATCTCGAGGAGCTCGGGGTACTTCTCGTCGCGCGTGAAGATCGACTCGAGCGCCATGAGGGCGTTCAGATCGTCCGGCTCGATGACGAGGGCCTTCTTGAAGTACTCGATCGCCTTCGGGCTGTTCTGCAGCCGGTCTTCGTACGCGCGGGCGACCTTCGTCGCGAGCTCGTGCTTGAGGCTGTTGTCGAGCGTGTCCTGGCCGGACTCGAACGCTTGCTCGAAGAGCTGGACCTGCCGGGCCCAGCCGCCGTCGAGCAGCGCCGCGAGGGCCTCGAGCTGATCCTTGGCCGCCTCGACCGACGGATCGCCGCGGAACGCACGGGCGTACGCGTCGAACGCCTTCTCGCCGTCCATGAGCTTCGTGCGCTGCAGCTCGCCGATGCGGAGCAGCAGCGACGTCTTGGCGAGCGTGTCCGTCTCGGCCGCGAGCTGGATCTCGTGGATGCCGACCAGGGGCGCCCACTCGGCGAGCTGCTCGTAGACGGGCTCGAGGATGCTCGCCACCGCCAGCTTGTGCGTTGCATCGCCCCCGCGTCCCGGGCCTCCGCCCGCGCCGCTCATATCCGGGAGCTTCTCCTCGAGAGCGAGGCGGCCCTTCGCGTGCGCCGGCTCGATGTCGAGGATGTCGCGGTACGCTTCGATCGCGCCAGCGGTGTCGGAGAGGTTCTTCTCCTTGACCTGACCGAGGCGGTACTTCAGCTCGACGTGCGCGGCCTTGTCGTCCTCCGGCCCGATGATCGTGAGCTGGCGACCGAGGACATCGGCGAGCTCCTTCCACATCGAGTTGCGGAGGTAGACGCGGTCGAGCGAGCGCAGCGCGCTGGGCTCGTCGCCGGCGGCGTCGAGGATCGCCTGGTACGCGCCGATCGCCTTGTGGTCGTCCTTGACCTCGTCCTCGTAGAGCTGGCCGATCTTGGACTGGATCGCGATGCGCTCGTCGGGGTCGTTCGAGAGCTCGAGCTTCTTCTGATAGATGTCGAGCAGCTCCTGGAACCGGCCCTTGCCGAGGTAGAGGCGCTCCAGCGCGTCGAGCGCCTGCTCGTTGCCGCTGTCGAGCTCGAGGATCGCGCGGTTCATCTCCAGCGCGCGGTCGATGTCGCCCTGCTCCTTCTCGATGACGCGCGCGAGCACGAGCATCAGGGGCAGCGCGTCGGACTTGTGGCTGAACTTCGGGAGGCTCGCCTGGTAGGCCTCGACGAGCTGGTTCCAGCCGCCGGTCTCCGCCGCGAGGCGCTCGGCCTCGGTGCGGACGGTCTCGTCCTCGTGGTCTTCCTCGTGGGCCTTGAGCCACCAGCCGAAGGCCGCGCCCTTGTCGCGCAGCTTCTCTTCGCTGTACTGCGCGATCTTGCGGATCCGGTCCTGGCGCTCGAGGCGGTCCTCCGGCGGGGTCGCGCGGAGCTGGATCTCGAGGACGCGCACCAGCGCCTTGGGATCGCGGCCGGCCTCGTAGAGCGGGATCAGCGCCTCGGCGGCGGGCAGGTTGTTCTCGTCGAGCGTGAGCACCTTCTCGAAGGCGCGCATCGCGCGGTCGGGCTTCTGCAGCTCGTCGCGGTAGAGCACCGCGATCTTCATCGCGAGCGGGAGGCGGTGCTGCTCGCTTCCAGCCTCGACCTCGCGCTCGAGGACGCGGATGTACTCGTCGATCTTGCTGCGCGAGCGGTAGAACTCTTCGAGATCGTCCCAGCGCGCCTCGGTGACGTAGAGCTTCTTGAGCGCGTCTTGCGCGCGGCGGTTGTTCTCGTCGAGCGCGAGCAGGCGCTGCCAGGCCTCGATGGCCTTTGCGCTGTTCTCGACCTTCTCGGTGTAGAGGAGGCCGAGGCGCTGGAGCGCGTCCGCGCGGGACTTGTCGTCCTTCGCCGCGTCCGCCTGGCGGGCCGCGATGTCGGCGAGCTTGTCCCACTCCTTGTTGCGCTCGTAGAGCTTGTAGAGCTCGGCCAGCGCCTCTTCGTGCGCCGGCTCGTACTGGATGACCTTCTCCCACCAGAAGGTGGTGATCTCCGGCTTCTTGACCTTCGTCGCCGCCATCTGCGCGACGGCGAGGACCTTGGCGGCGCGCTCGCTCTCGGGCGTGCGCTCGACCTCGGCCTCTTTGAGCTTGATGAGCTTCTCCCAGTCGCGGCGCTTCTCGTACACCGCGAGGAGGTGATCGGTCGCCGGCTGGTTCTGCGAGTCGAGCTCGAGCACGCGCTCGAACGCCTTGATCGCCTCGGCCTGGTTCGAGAATCGCTCGAGGTACAGGTTCGCGATCTGGAGGTAGATGCCGACCTTGTCCTCGGTGGACTCGGCGCGCTCCGCCTTTTCGCCGAGGACCTTCACGAGATCGGGCCAGCGCTTCTTCGCCTCGTAGAGCGCGGCGAGGCGATCGTACGCGAGCGTGCGCGACGGATCCTGCGCGACCGCGCTGGTGAGCGCCGCGATCACCTGATTGTCGTTGTTCAGCTTGCCGTACGCCTCGGCGAGCTCGAGGAACACGGTCGCCTTGTCGGGCGCCGACGACGTAGCCTTGCTCTCCTCGTCCTTGAGCGCGTCCGCGAGCTGGGCCCACGACTCGCTGGCGCGGAGCACGCGCGCGAGCTCGCGCCGGGGTGCCTGCGCGGTCGGGTGCTTCGCGACGACGTCCTTCCACGCGCCGACGCCCTTGTCGGCCGCGCCCTCGGCCCCGCGCGCGGCGACCATCGCCTCGTCGAGATCCGCGGGGACCGGCTGCTTCGCGGTCGCGGCGGCGGCCTTGTCGGCAGCCGCCTTGTCGGCGGCCGTCTTGTCGGCGGCGGCCTTTGCCGCGGCCTCGGCGGCGGCCTTGTCGGCCGCGGCTTTGTCGACAGCGGCCTTGTCGGCCGCGGCCATGTCGGCCGCAGCCTTGGCGGCGGCCGCGTTGTCGGCCTCGGCCTTCGCAGCGGCGGCGATGTCCGCGCTCGCCGCGGCGGCCGCGATCCGCGCCGCCTCGACCTGCGCGTCCTCGGCGGCCTTGTCGGCCGCGGCGCGCTCGGCCGCGGCCTTGGCCTCGGCGGCGCCATCGTCGGCTGCCGCGGCCGGGATCGCGTTCTCGACGTCCGTCTGTGCGCCCTTGCGCTTCTTGCCCTTCTTCGAGGACGTCGCCGGCGTGGCGCCGCTGTCGTCGGTCGCGGCGGGCATGCTCGGCATCGAGCCGGCCGCGATCGGCGCGTCCAGATCGGCGAGGCCGACCGCGCCGATGAAGTCCTGCACGCTCGGGTTCCGCGGCTCGATGTCCGCCGCGATCGCATAGAGCCGGCGCGCGCGCGCCGTGTCGTTCACCTTGTCGAACGCGATCTGGCCCGCCTGGATCGCGAGGTAGAGCTTGTCCTCGCCGCTCGGCAGCTTCGCGATGAGCGCCTCGGCGACGTCGACGAGCTGCGTCCACTCGCCGCGCTCGCCGTACACCTGGCGCAGCAGCGTGAACGCGGCGACGACCGAGCGCATCGCCGATGCGCCGTTGCTCGCCGTCGCCTTGAGCGCCGCGTCGAAGAAGCGCGCGCCGCGGTCGCGGTCCTTGAACCGCTGCACCCACTCGAGGCCGAAGGTGCGCAGGGCCTCCACGCGCGCCGTGTGGTCGGGCGCGCGCTCGGCGCGCCGCGTGTGGTGGGCCTCGAGCTCGTCCCAGCGCGTCGACTGCGCGAGCAACGTCTCGTAGAGGAAGTTCGCGCTCGGCTGATCGATGTCCTTGGCGAGGATGCGCTTGAGCACTTCCTCGAGGCGCGCATCTTCCGGCGCCTCGATGCGAAGGATGCGGGCCGCGCGCACGAGCATGCGGATCGCGGTCGCCTCGTCGCGCGAGTCGGCCTCGTCGGCGAGCGTGTCGACCTGATCGCCCCAGAACTCCGCGTCGTACGTGACGGCCGCGAGCGCGTCCTTGACGAACGCGGAGTCAGGCGTCTGCCCGATCGCGCGCTGCAACATCACGAGCGCCTTGTCCTTCTGGCCGCTGTCGACGAGCGCCGAGCCGACGATGCCGGCGAGCTCCTTCGATGCGGCCGGGCTCCGCAGCTCCATCTCACCGAGCTTCGCGACCATCTCGAGGCGGTTGATCTCGCCGTAGACTTCGCGCGCGCGTGAGAGCGCTTTGAGGTTGTCGGGGTGCAGCTTCCAGGCGCGTTGATAGAGACCGAGCGCGCGCTCGCGCTCCGGAATCACATCTTCGACGAGGGCAGCAAGCTCGAAGAGCCGCTCGGACTGCTCGGGCTTGGTGCCCGTGCCCTCCAGCTCCTTCTCGAGATCATCAATGGCCGCGGCCCAGTCTCGGGACTGGCGGAGGCGTTCGCGAAGCAGCGTGCGCGTATCCATCTGCGGCCTATCCTCCCGCAATTACAAGTGCATGGGAATACACGTGCGCGCTTGTTTCGCGCATGCAACCGAGCGTTGGCGCTCGGAGCGGACGCGCGACCTCCCGGACGAACCGCCGAGCCGCCAGGGACGCCAAGCCAGAGCCAAGTCCGGAAACGAAAAAGGTCGGAGGCAATTCCCCCGACCTCTTCCTGGCTCCGGCTTGGCGTCCTCGGCGGCTTCGCGGTTGTTCCCCGCTCCGGCCCCCGCTCCGGCCTCCGCTCCGGCCTCCGCTCGGGCTTACTTCTTCGGCCGCGGCGGCGGGCCGCCCGTGGGGCCGCCCTTCTTGCCGTTGACGAGCTCTTCGGGCGACTTCATCGCGCCGCCGGCCGGGGCCGCGTCGCCGGCCTTCTTGGCCGAGATGTCCATGAGCATCTTGCTCGCCTGCTGCTTGGCGAAGTCGAGCGACGCGCCGGACGACTTGCTGAACGCCTCGAGATCGGTCTTCGCCTTGTCGAGATCGCCCTTGCGGAAGTACGCCTGGCCACGCTGGAACTGGGCCTGGTGGTTGTCGCGGCGCGAGTCGAGGGCCTTCGTGAAGGCGTCGATCGCCTCGGTCTCCATCTGCTTGTCGTCGTAGCCCATGCCGAGCACGTACCAGATGTCCGAGACCTCCTGCGAGCCGACGACGTTCGCGGTACCCTGCTGCACGACCTTGATCGCGGCGTCGGTGTAATCCCAGCGGCGGTAGAGCTCGCCGAGCGCGACGTACGGTCCCGGCTCGCGTGGGTTTGCCTTGATCGTCGACGAGAACTCCGTCGCGGCGTCCTTCGGCTTGTCGGTCGCGCGGTAGATGCGGCCGAGGTAGTAGTGCGCGCGCCACATGTCCGGGTTCGCCTTCGTCGCCGCCTGGAGGAACTGCAGCGGCTTCTCGAACGGCACGGCCGACAGATCCGGCTTGATGTCCTCGGGCTTCTTGTTCTCGCGGTGCGCCTGGTCCTCGCGCGCCGTCTGGACGGCCTTCTCGTAGAGCGAGACGCCGTACCACATGTTGTACATCGGCTGATCCGGCTCGAGCTGGACCGCTTCCTGGAAGGCGTCCGACGACTTCGCCCACTCGTTACGGTTCGCGTAGCTCGCGCCGAGCCCGTACCAGGCGAGGTGGTTCTCCTTGAACCCGTCGACCGCCTTCTTGTAGTCGGTGATCGCGTTGTCGAAGTCCTTGTTACCGAACTCCTTCGCGCCCTTGTTCGCCGCCTGGATCGAGTCGTTCCGGGCCGCGTTGGGACATCCCGCGAGCAGCCCAACTCCGAGGACAGCGACGAGCAGCTTCATGGTGCGGAACATAGAGCGGTTCATGTGATCGCCTCAACACATTGACGAAGAAACTCTCTTCAAAACAAAAACGCCGGCCTTGCGACCGGCGTCTCGCGCGAAGCTGTCCGCGGCGGTTACTGACCAGCCGGGCGGAACGTGAACGGGTAGTTGACCTGCACGCCGCCGCCGCCCTTCGGCTTCGGGAACTCGATGCCCTTGATGACATCGGCCACGCAGCTCGCGACCTCGGGGTCCACGCCCGCGCCGCTCGAGCTGGCGACCGTGCCGTTCGGCGTGATGAAGAACTGCGTCGAGACCGTGCCCGCGAGGCCCGGCTTCGCGAGCAGCTGCTTCTCGTAGCAGTACGTGATCTTCTGGATGTTGCGCTTGATGTACCGACGGATGATGGCCTTGTCGAGGTCGCCGTTGGCGCTCGGCTGGCCGATGCTCACCGTCGGGACCGCCGCCGTCCGACCGCGCATCCCGCCGCGACCGCCGCCGACGCCGTAGCCGTTACCCGTGCCCGAGCCGTGGCCGATCGTGCCGTAGCGGCCCGTGCCGATGGTGCCCCAGCCCGTGCCGCCGCCGCCCGGACCGAAGCCCGACCGACCGTAGCCGAAGCCGCCGTTCATCTCGCCGGCCTCGTTGCCGAGGAGGCCGCCGTAGATGTCGCTGCTATCGAAGCCGCTGGAGATGTCGCCGGTGCCGGTGAGCGAGGCGAACGCGCCGCCCTGCTGCAGGGCCACGGACCCGAGGATACCGGCGTTCCGCGCTTGCTCGATCGCCTGCTGGCGGGCGAGCTGCGGGTCGGCGTTGTTGTTCTTCATCTGGTACTGGCCCTCGGCGCGATCCGAGTCCTTCTTGCCCATCTTGCCCTCGTCGAGGGCCATGGCCGTGCCGGTACCGCCCGACTCGTCCTTGCCGTCGTCCTGCTTCTCCTCGGGAGGCGGGGGCGGCGGATCGTCTTGCGACGTCGAGTTCGTGCGCGTCGAGGTGTCTTCCGTGGTGGCGATCTCGAGGCCAACGTTGCTCTCGTTCAGGATGCTGAGGAGCGCCATGCCGCCGACGAAGACGAGCGTGACGGCCGAGACGGCGACCGCGCCGACGAGCAACACGACGAGGGCCTGCAGGAACGCCATCGCGCCCCAGCCGTGGTCGAGCGGCCGCGGGACGGACGACACGAGGAACGTGGTCTTGCCGGCGCGGACGCGAATCTTCGCGTTGAGCGGGATCGGAGAGATGTGGTGCCGGCCCTGGGCCGAGAGCTCGGACAGCGGCGTCGACTGGCCGTTGTAGACCATCTCGCCTTCCATCCCGTTCGAGAAGTTGAACGAGAAGTCGTTGCCGTTAGGCGAGACGAGGGCAAACGAGCCGGCGCCGAAGCTCTCCGTCGCGAACTCGACCTCGGGGGCCGTGCCGATCCGGTAGTACGGGCTGCGGAGGTCACCGCGGATCTTCGCGACCGCGGTGGCGAGCGACCCCATGCCGACGACGATCCCGAACCAGAAGCCGAAGGTGATGATCAGCGGGAGCTCGTCGGTGCGCAGCGAGTACGCCGGCTTGTGGAGCGTGTTGACCCAGTAGTCATGGGCCTCGCGGACCTGCGTCGCGTGGTGCGCGCCGATGCCGAAGCAGACGAGCGCACCGAGGATCATGACCGTGCCGACCGCGAAGAGCGCGATCGTGAGGCCCGAGACCTTGCCGGTCGTCGGGTCGACGCAGTGCTTCACGCCGACGACGGAGTCGCCGAGCATGGCCGCGACCTCGACCGACGTGCGGCCGCCGTGCTCTTCGACCTGGCCGGCCATCATGTTCGAGAAGCCACTGGGGGCCGTCATCGCGGCGCCGAACGGGCTCGCCGAGGCGAGCGGCGCGCTCATGCCAACGGGAGCCGGGAGGCCCGGGGGCGGGCGAACGGCGGGCGGCGCGGCCTGGACCGGCGCGCTCGTGGCCTGCAGCGCCGGGGCCGGACCGCTCCCGACGCGCGCGCCGGTCGCCAGCGGCGCGGCCGGCGGCGGGGGCGCAGAGGCCGGCATCGTCATCGCCTTGGCGGGCGGGGCCGCCGCGGCCGGGCGCGGCGTCGAGGCGATCACGTCGGCGGGCGGGGTCGGCGGGGCGGCGGCCTTGCCGGCATCCTCCTCCTCCGACGTGCCGATGGAGAGCTCGATGCGAGTCTCGCCGACGACGATCGTGTCGCCGGACTGGAGCTTGGCCTTGTTGACCTTCGAGTTATTGACGAAGGTGCCCTTCGTCGACCCGAGGTCGATGATGCTCACGTCATTGGGTCCGTTGACCTCGATGATCGCGTGCATCCGGCTCACCGTCTCGTCGTCGAGCTTGAGGTGGGCCGAGGGGACCTTGCCGAGCTTGATGACGCTCAGCGACAGCTTCTCCTCGCGGAGAAACTGGTCACCCTTGTAGATCTTGAACGTTAGAGGAACCTTGGCGCCGGCCATACGAACTCCGTTTGCTACGGAACGACTGTCGAACGGCCAAGGTTGTCGATAGCGAGCGGATGCTCGCTACGGCAGGTCCTCAGCCGACTTGATGATCACTTTGATGAACTCTTTGCGAATCGTGATCAGGCTCG
>JANXOM010000218.1 GCA_025353585.1 Deltaproteobacteria bacterium | reverse complement strand
GCCGTATTATTTTTGGGCGGACTCAACTGGCGCGTGTTTGCTGGCTTGATTGTGATGCTCGCCACCGCGTTTGTGGTGCTGATTGTTTTTTCGCCATGAGCTCCTCATCGAGCCCGGACGCCTGTTCGCCGACGGCGCCGGCTTCGCGTGCGGCCACGTCGCCGCCGCCCGCGAGCTCGACGACCGGCCGCTGCGCGTGCTCGACCTCTCGCGCGCCTGCCACCTGCGCTGGTCACAGCCGGCCCTCGTGGCCGCCGCGCCCGCGCCCGGCGCCGGCCGCGCGATCCTGTGGGTCGGCCCGACCTGCTACGAGGAAGACGTCGTCGGCGAGTGGGTGGCAGACCCGCGTCGGTTCGAGGTCGGCGCGCGCGTCATCCTGCGCGACGTCTCGGGCTACGCGCTCGGCTGGAACAGCGGCTTTGGCGGCGTCCCGGCGGCCAGCGTGATCGCCGTCGGCGGTTGACGGCGCGATCCGGCGGCGCCGCGCGCCGCGGCCGAGACCGCGGCGCTGCTGGACTTGCGGACGGATGCGGCCGACACCCCCAGCCTGGCGAAGCAGGTTCTCGACTGTCGTGGCATCGACGTGATCGGCCACGAGGTCGTCGTCAACCGAGCCATGCGAACCGGCTGGGAGGCGGACCTCAACGTGCTCGACGCGCCGGTGACGGAGGACTCGATCCTTTCCGCTCCACGCGCTCGTGCAAGACCAAGCCAGCCCGGTTCGAGCTCGACATCGCGCTCCAGATCGACGAGCAGGGCAATCACGCGCCCTAAGAGCGAATTTCTCGACTCCTTCGCCCACGCGTGCGGCAACCCGCCGAACGCGGCCAACCAGGCCAGGAGCACGGGGACCCTCCATGTCGGTGCCTACCGAGACTCGAAGAACCCGTCCGGCGCGTGGCCCCGGTGGCTGGGTAACCAGCCGTCGTCGCCGCGCGACCTGGCGTGCGGCGACCTCCGTCAGTCGGGGCGTGGCGGAGCGTCGTCGTCGTCGTCGGGCAGGGCCGCAGGCACGAGGTCGTAGCGCCGCCCGAGCTCCCGGAGGTGCGTGCGGTCCATGCGCGCGGCTCGCGCGGCCCGCGACAGGTTGCCCTTGTGGTGCGCGAGGAGCGCGCCGAGATATTCGCGCTCCCACAGCATCGTCGCTCGCTCCTTCGATGCGCGAAACGACAGCGTCGCGTCGAAGGCATCGCCAGGACCGCGCCCGGCGCTCGCCCCCGCGGCGGTCAGATCGCTCCCCCAGGTCGGGTCGTCGAGCAGGACCGCGCGCTCGACCGCGCCCCGGAGCTCGCGGACGTTCCCCGGCCACTCCTGCCGGGTGAACGCGGCGACGAGCGCCTCGGGCGCGCCGGCGCGGCCCGCGAACTGCGCGTAGAACTGTTCGATCAGCAGCGGGATATCGAGCCGCCGCTCGCGCAGCGGCGGCAGGCGGAGGGAGACCACGTGGAGGCGATAGTAGAGATCCGCGCGGAAGTCGCCGCGGTTCACCGCAGCGCGCAGGTCCTTGTTCGTCGCGGCGATGATGCGGATGTCGACGTGAATCGGCTGCTGGCCGCCCACGCGCTTGATCGTGTGATCCTCGATCGCGCGCAGCAGCCGCGGCTGGAGCTCGAGCGGGAGCTCACCGATCTCGTCGAAGAAGACGGTCCCGCCGGCGCCCGCCTCGATCGCGCCGATCCGTTGTTGCTGCGCTCCGGTGAACGCTCCCCGCTCGTGCCCGAACAGCTCCGTCTCGATGAGGGATGGGGGAATCGCGCCGCAATCGATCACCGAAAACGGACCCTTCCGCCGGGGACTGGCTTGATGGATCGCCTCGGCGATCAGCGTCTTGCCGGTGCCCGTCTCGCCTTCGAGGAGCACGATCGCATCCGAGCTCGCGATGCGCGGCCACGTCTCGAAGATCCGGCGCATCGCGACCGAGCGCCCGAGGGCGCGGCCGAACGTGTCGCTCGCGGACAGGGGCTGTTCGGCCTCGCGCTCGACGCGTTCGAAGCGCACCGTCGACTTGCCGACCTGGAGCACGGCGCCGGGCTCGAGGTAGGCCGTCTCGACGCGACACCCGCCCGCGAGGATGCCGTTCGTGGAGCCCGCGTCGCGGAGGTACATGCCCCGGGGCGTCGTGGTGAGCGTGAAGTGATAGCGCGAGACCGTCGGATCGGTGAGCGGCAGCTGATTGTCGGGGGCGGTGCCGCACGCGAGCTCGCCCTCCGCGTCGTTTCCGACGAGCCCGCGATCGGGTCCCTCGAGCACCCGCAAGCACGTCCGGTGGTACCGGAAGGTCGCGAGGCCCGCGCCGATCACGTTCGTGGACACGCCGCGACGATAGCCGAAGCGGAGCCCCCGACGCCGGCGGACCCACGAGGTTCGTCGACGCCCCGCGCTGGCGCTTGCTGCCGGTCGCAGGCACGCTCGTCCGCATGTCCGCTGCCGATGACGCTCCGACCGTTCCCGAGCCAGGTCACGCGCTCGACCCTGCGCGCCGCGCGTCCGGGTCCTCGGGCGGGCCGGTCGACGAGCGCCGCTACGTCCTGCGCTCGGTCCTCGGCAGCGGCGGCATGGGCGAAGTGTGGCTCGCTGACGATCTCGAGATCGGGCGCGAGGTGGCGATCAAGATCATGCACGCGCAAGGGAACGCCGACGCCGCCGCCCGATTTTTGCGCGAGGCCCGCGTGCAGGGTCGCCTCGATCATCCGAGCGTCGTCCCGGTGCACGAGCTCGGCGCGAGCGCGCAGGCCCCGTACTTCGCCATGAAGCGGCTGACCGGGGTGACCTTGCACGAGGTGATCGCGACGCCGAGGCCGGAGTGGACGCGGCGGATCCTGCTCGCCCGGTTTGTGGAGGTGTGCCTGGCGGTCGAGTTCGCGCATCGGCGCGGGATCGTGCATCGCGACCTCAAGCCGGCGAACATCATGCTCGGCGATTTCGGCGAGACGTACGTGCTCGACTGGGGCCTCGCGAAGGTGTCGGAGGCGCCCAAGCGCGAGAGCTTGCGGGCGCTCGAGAGCGCGATGCAGGACCTGCGCAGCGACGTGAACGACCCCGGCCGCACCGTCGCCGGCGCGATGCTCGGGACGCCGGGGTACATGTCACCCGAGCAGATCCTCGGTCACGTGGTCGACGCGCGAACGGATGTCTTCGCGCTCGGCTGCATCCTGGTCGAGATCCTCACCGGCGCGCCCGCGATCTCGCGCCGCGATCCGCTCGAAGCGACCCTCGCGGCGGCCTGCCACCGCCCGGCGGCCGCCCGACCGGACCTCGAGATCCCCCCGGAGCTCGATGACCTCTGCGCGCGAGCCACCGACGCCTCCCGGGACCGCCGCGTGGCGACGGCGCGCGAGCTGGCCGACGCGGTGCAGCGGTTCCTCGATGGCGACCGCGACGTCGAACAGCGGCGGCGGCTCGCGACCGAGCACTCCGACCGCGCGGCGGCCGCGTTCGCCCGCGGCGACGAGGCGGGACGAGCCGAGGCCATGCGCGAGGCCGGGCGCGCCATCGCGCTCGATCCCCAGAGCATGCCCGCGCAAGGCCTGCTGATGCGCTTGATGCTCGAGGTCCCGACGCCGATCCCCGCCGACGCCCGCCGGCTCGTCGAGAGCGACAACTGCGAGGCGACGCGCACGATCTTGCGGATCGGCGTCCGCGCCTACCTCGCGAACCTCGCGTTGATCCCGCTCTGCAAGCTCGTCGGCATCGGCGGGACCTGGCCGTTCCTCGTGCTGGCGGCGGACATCCTCCTGCAGGCGGGGCTGTGCGCCTTCGCGACCACCCGCGCGCGGCCGCTGACACCGTGGGTGTGGGCGCTGCTGCTGGGGAATCACATCGTCATGCTGACGATGATCGGGATCTTCTTCGGCAGCCTGATCCTCGTGCCGATCTTCGCGCTCGGCATGATGCCGATCATGCTGTCGATCCCCCAGATCTACAGCCCCTGGCTCGCGCTCGGGATCCACGTCTCCGCGCTCGCGCTCCCGTTGGGGCTCGAGTTGTGCGGGGTGGTCCCGCGGACCTTCGAGATGGTCGGTGACTCGCTGGTCTTCAAGCCCTGGGCGGTCCACGCGAGCGCCGAGATCACGGTGGCGGCCGTGTTCGTGATCGTCGTCATGCAGCTCTGGATCAACATGCGCGTCCTGTCCGGCGGGCGGGTCACGCAAGAGCGAGCGCACGAGTTGATCCACGCCCAGCGCTGGCAGCTGGAGCGGCTGGTCCAGTAGCCACCGCGGTCGCGGCACGGGCCTTGCTCTGCTCGGCGAGCATGAAGCTTCAGGTGATGCTCGTCGCTGCGCTCGTTGGCTGTACGACGCCCCTCGATGGACCGGAGCCGCTGCCCGACGGTGGCGGCGGCGGCGGTGGCGGCAAGGCGGACGGGACCGGCACGACCATGCGGCTCCTCCAGGCCAACGTCGGGAACGTCGCCGTGACCTGCACGACCTACAAGTACAAGCTCTGCTACGCGGCGACGGAGGAGCGGTTGACGGCGGCGATCGCGAAGCTCGACCCCGACGTCATCAGCCTGCAGGAGACCGTGAGCGCTGCGCAATGCGCGGCCATGACGGAGCGCGACGCCGCGAAGGTCTGCTTCGCGGCCCATGTCGCGGTGGTCGAGGTGCAAGCCCGGCGGCTCGTCGGCGCGGCGTACACCGTCGCGTGCGATACGCGGTCCCACTACGAGTGCGTCGCGGTCAAGCGCACGTGGGGAGCGATCCGCGGGTGCGCCGACGGCGAGCTGTGCATCGCGACCGACGTCTCCCAGACCGCGGATGCGGGTGCGGGCTGCGACCCCGGCTTCTCCGTCTCGGCCGTCACGATCGAGCCCCGGCGCGGGGACGCGTTCCGGCTCGTCGACCTCCACCCGCCGAGCGGCAAAGCGGTCGCCTGCCGTCGGGCCGCGCTCGTCGACGTGTTCGAGGGGCCGGCCGCGCTGGCGCGGGGAGACCGGAGCCTGTTGAGCGGTGATTTCAACCTCGATCCGTACGTGGGCACGGACGCCTCGGAGGACTACCTGCGCCGCCAGGTCGGGCCCGGAACGGCCTTTCACTTCCACAGCGGCACCGCCGAGCATCAGCCGGCGTACCTGACGGCGGTCTACGACTGGCCGCTCGGGAGCTTCACCTACGACCACGTGATCTCGAACTTCGCGTCGGGCACCTGCCGGACCCTGGGCGCCGCACCGGGGACGGTCCGGCTCGATGGGGGCACCGGCACCGATCATCGCGCGCTCGTCTGTGACCTCGAGATCCAGTAGCGGCAGCGGCGGCGGCGCCGATGGATGAGGGCGCGGGACGCCACCGAGGGCCCGTGCCCTCACCGCGCCTAGTCGCCGGAGGTGCCGGCGGTGCCGCCGCTGGTGCCCGTGGTGCCGCCGCTGGTGCCATTGGCGGGGCCGTTCACGCCGCCGGTGCCCGGGCCGCCCTGGTCGCCGCCGCCGCCCCCGCCTCGCGGATCATCGGCGCCGCCGCTCGCGTCGGGCACGACCTGCTCGCCGCCGACGGGGTCGGTGTCGCGGCCATCGGCGCGCAAGCTCGTGCGGCGCTTGGGCACGTCGATGGCGAGGCGCGCGGGCCAGCGATACGAGAACGTGACGAACAGCGTCTGTCGCGAGTACGAGCCGAACAAAGTCGCCGCCGCGGCCGCCGCCGTTTGATAGAAGTACTCGTAGCGCACGCCGTAGGCGAGGCCGGGCGCCGGCGCGTACGTGAAGCCGACATCGGCGCGATAGACGGACGTCGCCCCGAGGGACGCGCGGTTGCCGTCGTCGATGAGCTCGGTCCGCGCGTACCCGAGCGACGCGGCGCCGACGTACTGCGGGGCCTGACGCCGACCGCCCGTGAACCACAGCGGCACGACCGCGCTGGCCGTGACGGTGTCCGCGACGGTGTTCTGGGCGATGAACAGGTTCGGCTGGATGGCGCGTCCGGCCGACAGCGTCGCGCGGCCCCAGTCGTCGGTGTAGGCCGCCGTCAGCGCGAAGACCGGAAAGTACTGCCGCGTGCGCACGGCGGTCGGGTTGAACGGATCGGTCCCGTACGGGTTGATCATCACGACGCCGCCGTTCGCGAGGCCGCTCCACGTCCGGGTGAAGTCGTGGCGCCCGCTCGCCGTGACGTGCGGGTTCAACTGCCGGTCGAGGCGATCCACGCCTGCCGGCCCGCCCGCAGGTCCGAGCCGCTGCAGGTGCGCGATCGCGAGGCCGACCTCGAGGCTGACGGCGCTGGCCCGCCACGGATACTCGGTGCTGACCGACGCGCCGGCGTCATACGACGTCACGTCGAGGCTGACCTGGTCATTGGTGTCCGCGTAGCGGCCGAACGCGGTCTGCTGGATGCGCAGCTCCGGCGAGACCTGATAGCTGAGCGACTGGGTGACGTCCGCCGCGCGGACAGCCACCTCGCCCGCGGGGAGCGCCGTGGCGCCGGTCTGATCGGGCGTGGTCTGCGATGCGAGCTGGCTGAGCTGCCCCGTGGTGCCGTTCGCGCCGAACGTGATCGTCGAGCGCGGGGACGGCGTGACGCGCGCGAGGTAGCCGCCGTGATAGTTGATCGACGGCTGATCGCTGTTGCGCACGAACTCGAGCGCCTCGACATCGGCGGTGAGCGTTTGCAGCATGCGCGGCGACTCGTACGCGAGCAGCACGCCGGGCCGGATCTGTACGAACAGGTCGGCTTCGCCATTCGACGGCGTGTCGAAGACGTTGTTCGTGAGCGCGAGGCTCCCGACGACCGTGGCCTGCGCGCTCAGGTGGTCCGCGCGTGCCGGTGTGGCGGCAACCGTCAAGCCCAACGCGCCGGCAACAGCGGCCTGCGTGGAGGAGCGGCGCACCGCTAGTTTGTAGCACGCACGAATGGCCTCCCGCGCGCCTTGTCAGGTGCGCAAACCGCATGCTTAGAATTCCGCGAAGGACGTCCGACATGCGCAGCGATCTCGTCGAAGTCACCCCCGCCACCGCCCTCCGTCACCCGTGGTTGATCGCCGCGCCGAAAGGCAAGGCGGACGAAGTAGAGGAAGAACCGGCCGACGAAGCCGAACACGACGAAGAGGACGCCGAAGAGGAGACCGAAGAAGCCGAGGTCGATGACGTCGATGACGTCGACGATGAAGCCGAGGTCGTTCCCGTCGCCGGCGGCGGCGATGACATCGCCGATGGCGAGGGCGCCGAGGAGTGGAAGGACGACGCCAAGGACGACGACGACGACGACAAGGACGCCGGCGGCTGGCGTGACGGCGACGAGCCACCGTGGGGCAAGGCCGAGGAAGACAAGGTCAAGGAGAAGGACGAAGACGAGGAGGAGGAGGAAGACGACGACGAGGATGACGACGACGACGATGAGGACGACGACGACGATGACGACGACGATGACGATGACGACAGCACGCCGGTGAAGCCCGTCGTGCGCAAGGCGCCTGTCGTGCGTCGCGCGATCCTCGGCGATGACGACGAGGACGAGGACAGCTCGTCGTCCTCCGACGATGACGACGACAGCGATCGCGACGAGGATCGCAAGCCGAACCGCGGCCCGCTGCCACCGCGTCCGCCCAAGCCGCTGCCGGAGCCGGACATGCCGCTGCCGCCGATCGTGATCAAGCCGGCCACGCCGCCGGCCAAGCGGCCCACGCGGCCGTCAAGCCCGACGCCGCCCGTACCGCCCGCGGCGCGCGCGCCCGTCGCGCCGGCCCCCGCCCCGGCGCCCGTCGCGCCGAAACCGG
>JANXOM010000186.1 GCA_025353585.1 Deltaproteobacteria bacterium | reverse complement strand
TTCAGTGCCATCGCTGCACGAAGACCACGCACTTCGTCGCGCACGGCGGGTGGGAGCCCCGGTGGAGCACGCGGGATCGCGGATCAACACGGCGCCGACTCGACCGTCAAATCACGACGGAAAACGTTCGCCGTTAACACGGCCGGTAGCCGGTGGCTCTCGACGCGGGCCGAGGGGCGCTCTGTTTGTCAGCATCCGGTCGAGGTTGGCCCGCGACACTGGCCAGTGTCGGAGGAGAGATGGCCCCGGGCACTGCTATCGGTGCCGGTTTTGGGAATCGGGGCTCCGGGGCCGCGTAGGACGCCCGAGCCCGACTTGTCCACGCACGTGGCCCTCCCGATCCGGAGGTCACGCAACCGTGCGGAGGTCTGGTCGATACGCACGGAGCACCGCCATGGCCGACCACGAAGATTCGCGACGCGAACGCCTGAAGCGGGCCGCCGGCCAGGGCCACGACTCCGCGCTCGAGGCCGACCGAAAGGCCGCCACCGCAGCGGAGGCACGTGCCCGGGCGACCATCGGTAAGCGAACGTTGACCGACAGCTACGGCGCAGGCGTCGCGCCGGCCCACGGCTCTGTCGGGGTCGGCAAGAGCACGCTGGCGGAGAGCTGGGGCGCCGCGGCGGTGCCGCTGGGCCAGAATGCCGTCGTGTGCTCGGTCGCGGTTGACGCAGCCCGCCGCCACCTCGCCGCCTTGACCGCGTCACAACAGGCTGGCGGTCACGACGCAGCGTCGGACGCGGCGCATCAACTGCGGCTCGCGCTCCAGACGGCACGCGACTTCGCGACCGACGAGCAGCGTGCCGCGCTCGCCGAGCTCGAAGCCGAAGCCGCACGGGGCCTCGCGGCTGCGTCCACGCCGAGCCGCGACGCAAACGCCAAGACACCGCCCGGGCAGGGCCGCGACCTGCGGGCGAGCGACGTCACGGCCCGCGAGCAAGCGTGGACCGCGGCGGCAGCGCCGCTCGCCGCGCAGCTCGGCGTGGACGCGTTGATCCGCGTGGACGACGCGGCGGCCTCGCACGGAGCGCGCGGGCTCGCGCACGCGGGCGTCGTTCACCTCGCGCCCACGCTCGCGCCCGATCACGCCGACGCGCGCCACATCCTCGCGCACGAGCTGGTCCACGTCGCGCAGTCGCGGCTCCCGGTCGCGGGCACGCTGGCCGACGCCGAGCGCGAAGCGGACGAGCTGGCCGCCGGCCTGGTCCGCGGAGAGCTGTTGCATCGGCCACGCATCGGCATCGCCGCCAGCGTCGCCGCCGCCGACACCGGCGCGAAAGCCGCGCGCGCCATGGAGCCAACGAGCGCCGCGCCGCTGGCAGCGGCCAAGAGCGACGTCGCGTTCGCGTACCTGCGCGCGAACCTCCCGGCGTTCACCGAGGCCTGGACGAAGCGGCTCGCGGGCATCGCGCTGCCGCCCAACCCGCGCATCGCCTGGGCGCCGTTCGGCATCGTGACCGCGTTCGCGGATGCCCTGGCCGGCGCGCTCGGCGCGGATCCGCTGTTCCTGCGCCTGCCCGAGCTGATGTATCCGGTCTC
Source organism: Deltaproteobacteria bacterium (assembly GCA_025353585.1). Lineage (GTDB taxonomy): Bacteria > Myxococcota_A > Polyangia > Haliangiales > Haliangiaceae > JABFXX01. The sequence continues at coordinate 7,318 of JANXOM010000186.1, read as the reverse complement.
GCCCTGGGCGGTCATCGACCAGAACCGCGCGCTCGACTCGGGCACGCCGGGCGTCTCGTGGGGCGGGCGCGACCCGGCCGGCCCGCTGGCGTGGAACCCGATGGCCGGCGAGGCGCTCGCGATCGAGCTCGTCGCCCGCGTCGCCGAGTCGACCGCGCACCTGGTGCCGCGCTACGTGGTCCAGCTCGACGCGAAGCATCCGGCCCCGGTCACCGTGGCGGACCTCGTGACGAGTCAGCCGCTGGATCGCGTGACGGCGCGGCTCCTCTGCGACGCGCGCGTGCTGGCGCCGGTGGCGCCCAAGCATGGCGCGAAGGCCACACACACAGCGGCCCCCGGTGCGTTCCGCGACGGCATTCGCTTCCTGCAGAACTATCGCTGGCTCGGCCAGACCGATCCGAAGCTGTGGAACTGGATCGAGGTCACGGAGCCGAGCGACGCCACCGCCGAGGAGGTCGCGGCGACGCTGTGGCTGGACGCCGAGCAATCGCAACGCGCGTACATCATCACCGCCTCCGCGCCGCTCTTTCGCGTCGAGCCCGGCCACGCCCGCGTCCTCCTCGGCGACCTCGCGCCCGCGCCGACCGGCCTCGACGACCCGCACGCGGACAACGCGCTCGACGTTGCCGCGAGCGGCTTCGCCACCGACGTCGCGATCGCGCAGACCGCCGGGGAGCGCAAGCTCGACAAGCACGGGGTCCCGGTGCCGCCGGATGTGCACCGCCTCGCCGCGCAGCTCGATCTCGGCTGGCGCCAGCTCGAGCGCGTCCGCGATCTGCTCGTGCCGTGGCACCTGTCCGAGCTGATCGTGCCCGCGCTGCACTGGGTCTCGAGCTATCGCGAGCATCTGCTGGCGATCCCGGAAGCTCGCCTGATCGCGCTGGCCCCGGTCATCGACGGTCAACAAGCGATCCTGTTCGAGGCCGTGGGCGCCGTCCAGGAGCTGGTCGACACCCTGGGTGGACGCAGCACGAGCGCCGGTGTCGAAGGCCCGTTGACGGCGCTCCGGCGCTCCCTCACCGCGGCCGTGGGCGCGGCCCAGGATCCGATCGACACCTCGGGTCAGGTCACCCCGACCGACGGGCCCGAGGGCCCGATCACGTCGGTGCTCCGTCGCTACGCGACCGCGATCGGCGAGTCGCACCTGTGCGAGCCGGCGCGCGTCGAGCTGGCCGGGGCGCGCAAGGCCAAGGGTGGGCTGGCGCTCGCGCTGATGGATGGCTCGCTGCACGCCAGCTACGAAGCCACCCGCGATCTCAAGGCAAACGAAGGCGCGCTGCACTTCGACGGCGCGGCCTCGGAGGCCGACTACGCGACGTATCAGCGCCAGCTCGTCGACCTGCGCGGCAAGTATGCCGAAGGCGCGCCGATCGACGGCGGCGACGTGGCGCTCCTCGCGGCCAACCTCAAAGAGCACGCGTTCGACGCGAGGGCCAAGACGCTCTACCTCCAGCTGCACAACCTGTCGGAGGCGATCCGCGAGGCGATGTTCGGCGGCGTGGAGACGCTGGCGAGCCTGTTCAGCGGCGAGCTGCGCGAGCTGCCCGTGCAGATCCTGCCGATGCTGAGCGAGCTCGAGGACTCGGTGATCGCCGCCCACGGCAAGGACAAGGCCGAGCGCATGGGCGCGCTCGGCCCGCAGCCGACCAAGGCCGCGCTCGCCGCGGTCACGAACGAGGCCACGCTCCGGGCCGAGCAGCGGTATGCGGACCTCACCAAGGCCCACGCGCTCGACACGCTGATCCCCCGCGCGATCGAGCTGATGCAGCACCAGCACGTGCGGACCGCGGTGTTTCAGATCGTGATCCAGGTGGCCGTGTTGATCGGCGTCAGCATCCTCGGCGGCGTCGCGGGCAATCTCGTCGCGGGCGCGGTGCGCGGCACCCTCCTCGCCGATGCGGCGACCGCGTCCATCGGGATGCTCCGCGGCGCGCGGGTGGCGGAGATCGGGAGCACCGTCCTCGGCATCGCGACGGATGCGAGCATCAACACACTCGGCCAGATGGCGATGACTGGCGGCGACTTCAAGGACGGTTTCTTCGAGAACTTCGCGACGAACGCGGCGCTGCGCGTCCTGCTCGCCCCGCTGCACAGCGTCGCCGAAGCCTGGGGCAGCGCGGGCCGCGAGGTCGAGAACGCGAGCCTGTGGGAGCGCTCGCTGGGGAAGACCAAGCTCGTCCTGCGCGAGGGCGCGGTCCTCACCGCCGAGATGATCACCGGCGCCGCCGTGGACTACGTCGTCAAGCGGTCGCTGAGCGACGGGCCGCCGCCGGACGAGGGCACCGCCCTCGACTGGGCTGTCCAGGGCGCCTCGATGGCCGCCGGCAAGTTCTTCGGCCACAAGCTCGCGGCGTTCGAGCACGACATGGTCCAGCTCGCCGAGCAAGGTGCGCACCTCCGCGCCCGCGCGGCGCGTCTGAAGACCGTCGCGGATCGCGCGGCACGGACGGGTGATCGCGAGGCGGCGCTCCAGGTGTTCGTGGAGCACCACGAGCTGATGGTCGAAGAAGCGAAGGTGCTCGAGGAGCTGGGCTCGAACCCGAAGACCAAACTGCCGGCGCAGACCATCGAGACGTTGCGCACCGGCAATCGCGCGGAACTGACGGGCGTGAAGGACAAGGCGTACGCCGCGCTCCCGCTGCGCTTTGCTGGCCTCACGCCCGACGATGCCAGCGGGAAGGTCTGGGCCGGCGCGACCGAGGACATCGCCATCGCGCTGCACCAGGCGAGCCGGTGCGGGATGCGCGTCGAGGTTGTCGACCATGACGTAGCCGCCCGGACGTGGAAGGTCTGGTTCAACGAGGAGCAGATCACGATCATCGAGACCGAGCTACGTGGCCGCCCGCGCGCGTCGAAGGCCAATATCACCGATGCGGATCGCCAGCACGCCCGCCGCTACGCAAAGGCCGCCGACTTCATGCAAGCGGAGTGGGAAGCGAAGACCAAGCGAGAGATCGACGGTCTCGCGGCGCCGTCGTTCGACCTGATCCAGATCGGCGGCGCCGGGGCCGGCGTGACGAACCAGTCCACGCTCCCGGCGACCGGCGACGGGCTCGGCTCGAAGCTCACCGTCTACGATCATGCGGGCACGCTGTCCAACCGCGGCTCGCAGGATCTCGGGCAGCCCCCGGAGAAGTGGGACGCGCCGGGTATGCGGGCGAGCGAGCAGGCGGGCAAGGATGACAAGTGGCTGAAGTCGGATGACCTCGACCGCGCGCTCGGCGTCGGACGGCTCGAGGTCCAGACCCCGGCGTACCGCGGGCGGGTCGTCGACACGATCGAACGCCGCGGTTCCATTGCCGACGCGAAAGCGTGGCTCGATCCGAAACGGGCGTTTCGGATCCTGGTCGACGGCGGCAGTGCGCGCTATTTCTACGCGGACCGGATCGACTATGCGGGCGGCCCCGGCGCGAGCGACCTCCGGCAGATCCACGCCGCCACCGACGCGCACGAGCTGGAGACGATGTTCGAGGACAATCGCGTGCTCCGCGCCGAGGATCCGGCCTACGCGAAGAAGGTCCTCGGTGGCGAGATCCTCGTCTGGGGCGGCACCGCGACCGGGGCGTGGGCCGCCGAGGCCGCGCGGCGCACGCCCGACGCCTCCGTCACCGTCATGGGCGATAGCCGCCCGGCGCGCACCGACTGGCCGCGCCTGGTGGAAGACTACGAAGGCGTGATGAGCGAGATCGCCGCGCGAGGCTCGGGTTCGGTTCCGCCCGAGCTGGCGAGCCGAAAGGCTGCGCTCGAGACGGAGATCGCCAAGGCTCACGGCGGTATGTCGATCGCGCGCAATCGCAAGCCCGGCGCGACCTACGAACACGGCATCCACGGCGATCCCGCGCACGGGCTGCGCATCGAGTTCGGGACGCCGTCGAAGATCTCGCCCACCGCCGACGGCCGCGTCATGGTGACGATGGGGCACGGCGCCGATGCGACGACCAAGCTCTACGATCAGGTCGTGATCGCGCACGGGCTCGATCCGGCGACGCCGGGGGGCCCAGGCGCGCTGCTCGGCGCGGGCGCGGAGAAGAACCCGCAGACGCAGGCGCTCGACGAAGTTCCGGCCGGAACGATCGCGCTGCGGCCGGTGTTCGGTCCGCACAAGGACGGCGACGCGCCCGAGGTGCTGGCACTCGAGAGCATCGACCCGCCGGGGATCCGCCTCACGGGCGCCGCGTACGCGAACAAGAAGATGAGCGCATGGGTGAAGGCGAGCGAGCGCGCCGCCTTCGAGGCCGCGGTCGATCGCATGGCGGATGCGCACGCGATGACGCGCGACTACGGCGAGGTCAGCTCGGACTCCACCACGGTGACGACCGGCACCGAGGTCCAGCGCGATCGGATCCCGCGTAGCAACGAGGTGCTCGCGGCGCAGGCGTACCGGCTGCCCGGCCATGACCACGTCCTCGAGCTCGACAAGGCCGACCCGTCGAAGTGGGACGATCAGGTCCGCGAGTTCTTCACGCTGGAGCTGCGCGCGCGTGGCGAGTGGGTGCGCGTCGAGCGCCTCGGCGGCGGGCGCAGCGGCGCGGTCGTATACAACGTGTGGGTCGGCGACAACGACGTGGGCATCTTCAAGATCTTCCGTTCGGTCGCGGACGCGGAGATGGAGGCGAAGATGCTCGACAAGCTGAAGGCAGCGCACCTGAAGAAGTTGAAGCCGGTGCGCGAACGCGGCGTCGTCGGGGTGGACGACGGGAAGGGGTCCGGCGCCCTGCTGATGGACGCCGCGAAGGGCAAGAGCGTCGCGCAGATGATCGAAACCCTGCCGAACGATCCGGCGGAGCGACAGAAGAGCTTCGCTCGCCTTGAGATTGCCGTGCAGCAGGTCGCCGAGGGGCTCGCCGAGATGCATGCTCGGTTCGAGACCCATCAGGGCGGCACGGTCGCGATGATGACCAAGGAGGCCAAGCTGAGCGATGCCAACTACATGCTGGACAGGAGCTTCCGCGCGGGCGCCGATGTGGCCGCGGTGCGCGCTGCGCTTGGCGAGCGCGACTTCGACAGCGTGAAGGAGAAGCTCGAAGGACCGATGTTGCAAGCGTTCCTGGACGCCAAGGTGCCCGCGACGAACTATCACGGCGACGCGAACGCCGGAAACTTCATCCTGAGCGGCACCGACGAGGACGGCAGGTTCGCCGAGGTGGCGGTCATCGATCTAGACAAGATGCGCTACTCGATCGAAGAGGGCACGCAGGCCGCCACGCGAACCGGCGCCGCGGATGTCGCGCGGTTCCTGGGCTCGCTCGAGACACTCCAGCCCGGCGCGCTCAGCCCGGTGGAGGTTACCGTCCTCCGAAAGGCGTTTAGCCGGCAGTACAGCGCGCAATACTTGGTGACTGCGGGCCACGACCTCGATACCTCGCAGTACGCCAAAGCCGAGAGCTGGTACCGCGCCGAGCTGGAGGTCGGGCGCCTCAAGTCTGACGCGCACGCGAAGGCGCGACTGATGAAACTTCTCGAGCTGGAGGTGACACAGTGAATGACTCGACATCAAAGCCCTGTTGCCCGCGCTGCAAGAGCACCAACATCTCGCGACACATGCAGGCAGCGTTGCCGACGTGCGAGGCCGAGCGCTGGGCGCCCTATCAAGAGAAGGGCTATATGTGCAGTGACTGCCGCCTGATCGAGTCGCGCTGGAACGACGCCCCCGACTACGACGACCTCGACAAGCGCTGGAATGACGAAAAGCCACCGGTGGACCTCGCGACACTGCGCGCGACCGTCGAGAAGAACATGAAGGCCGACGACGACGAGGATCGCGCGTGGACCTGGCCACGGGAGGGCTGCGTGACGAACGCAGCCAATCGCGCTGTCAGGCTCGCGAGGAACCGCGCCTACGATCCCTATTACGACGTGCAAGATGCTCGAGAGCGAGGCGAGACGCTGCCCGAGCACAAGTACGGCTATCCCGTGGCGGAGGGCCACATGAACGCCGTCCTCGCCGCGCCGGATGACGATGCGCCACGCTGGGCCTACGTGGAGTGGCTGCGTTCGTTCGATACCGCCCCTGCCCGGGGCTCGGCGCTGTTCATCGAACGGCAACTTCATCAAGCCGAGCTGCTCCGCCACGATCCGCGAGCGAGGCCGGCACCGCGGCTCCCTCCCCCAGGCGAGAACGAATTCAGGACCGAGATCGAGGCGGAGCGCCTGTGGGCGCGATGGCCCCAGCCTGATTGCAAGGGCCAGTACGACACGCTACCGGGACTCGGCGAGGCAGTCGCCGTCCTGCGGAGCGAAGAGATCGTCGGCGCCTACTACTACTACCGCGGCTTCATCGAGCACGTCGCCTTGAAGGCCGCGCGCTTCCTCGAGATCGCCGACGAGCTGTACGCGCTCGCGCCGATTCGCCAGCTGACGCTGACCTACTGCAAGGGGCTCGATCACAAGGACGACGGACTGCTGCGCGCGTTGCTCGCGTCGCCGCACCTCGGCCGCATCCGGGCGCTCAAGCTGCCCGTCCAAGTGCTCGATCACGAGTACGCCGAGCTCAACCGCTTCGCGGACTCGGACCTCGAGTTGCTCGCGGGGTCCACGCACCTCCGTGGCCTGCGCTATCTCGATCTCGAGGACGAGTCCCACCTGACGCTACACGGCTTCGACGCCCTCGCCGCGAGCCGGAACCTGCCGGCGCTGAGCGCGGTCCGTCACGACGTCTATCGCTACTCGTTTCCAGCGAGCTTCGGCGGCCGGAGCCTGGGTAGCCAGCGGCGCGAGCTAGGCGAGCGTCCGCTCGCGCGCTACGCCGCGGCACTCGAGGCGAACCACGGTCGGATCCCGTGGCTGCACGTCGCCGAGACCTATGGCACAGAGGAGCCCGATGTGGAGGCGGTCGTCGAGCACCCGAGCGCGCTCTACGCCCGAACGCCGCGCGGCGAATAGCACCTACTGCCGCCTGCCCGTCTTTGACGACGAACAGCCTGTTGTCGTCTCAGGACCAAGCCGCGCCGTACACGTGTGCGCGAACGGCCGCGAGGCCGCCGTGCGCGCGGGCCATCATGGCCATCGCATCGCGTACGGGCGCGACGAGCGTCTCCGGCGGCACACCGGTCGCATGCGGCTTCTTGGCGCGCAGTGCGCGGACCTTCGCGAGGCGTTGTTCCGCCTCGTCGACGACCGCGGTGTTGCTGCGCTTCTGACACGCGACGGTCGCGAGCGTCAGCGCGGCAAGAACAAAGATGGGTGCGGATCTTCTCCACCGGGTCGCGCGTCAATGATTTCGCGAAGTTGATCGCGCCTGATCTATCCGGATCGACCGCGAGTGCGTAGGGTCGCGCCGATGATCGCCACCTCGCGCGTGAACCCGATCGCCAACGCC
>JANXOM010000183.1 GCA_025353585.1 Deltaproteobacteria bacterium | reverse complement strand
CGCGACCGCGGTCGGCGCGCGGTGTCGCAGGACCTCGTGCCGCCGCCGACGCTCCGTCGGGCCCCGCGTCATGCTACCTGCGCTGCGCGACGGGGGCGTCGGCGTTCCACGCGAAGCGCCACTTCAGGCGGCCGTCGACGATGCGGGCCGCCTGGCCGCGGGCCAGCGACGGAAAGTGCACGCTGCCCGTGAGCGCGGCCCCGATCAGGGAGAGGCCCGGCTCGTGGCCGACGAGCACGACGAGCGCCGTCGGCGGCAGATCGCGGAGCGCGGCGAGGACGGCCCGCGGATCGCCGCCGTGCGCGAGCTCCTCGACGAGCTGGACCTCCGCATGCCCGCCGAGCTCGCTGCGCACGAGCCGCGCCGTCTCGGCCGCGCGGGCCAGCGGGCTCGCCCAGATCTGGGTGGGCTCGCAGTCGTGCCACCGCAGGCGCTCGCCGAGGCCGGCGGCCTGGGCGCGACCCTCCGCGGACAGCCGGCGATCGCCGTCATCGGTCGCCTCGGCGTGCCGGACCAAGAACACCTGCACGACCGCGACTATACTCAGTGCCGATGAAACTGTACGGGACGAGCACATCGCCGTTCGTGCGCCGCGTGCGCATCGTGGCGGCGGAGGTCGGGGAGGCGGTCGAGCGCGTGGATACGGCCACGGAAGAAGGGCAGGCCGAGCTGCGCGCGCTGACGCCGATCCGCAAGGTGCCCGTCGCGTCGCTCGACGGCCGCACGCTGTTCGATTCGCGCACGATCGTGGACTGGCTCGTCACGACGCGCGGCTGGGGCGCGATCCAGCCGCCGCGCGATCCGTGGATCGAGGCGAACCTCCTGAACGCGATCGACGCCGCGCTCGACGCGGTGATCCAGCTGTTCTACCTGCGGCGCGATGGCGTCGCGATCGACGGCACGCCCTACGCCGAGCGGCAGCTCGCCCGCGCGGACGCGATCTTTCTGTGGCTCGGCACGCAGCTCGCGCACGACCGCTGCGGCTTCGGCCCCGCGCTCGGCCTGGCGGAGATCTCGCTGGTGTGCGCGCTCGACTGGATGGACTTCCGGCAGACCTACCCGACGGAGCGGGCGAAGACGGTGCAGGGCGTCCGCAACGCGTGGAAGAAGCGCGCGTCGCTCGTGGCCACGAGGCCCGAGTAGGCTCGTGCGCGCCGCGGCCGCGTTCGCCCTCGCCGCGCTCGTCGGGGCGTGCTGGCAACCGCCGCGCGCGCCCGACGGCACCGTCGCGATCGCCGGCGCGCTGTGGACCACGCCCGCGAAGCCCTGGCGCTTCCCGGGCGCGCTCTCGCAGCTCGTGCCCGACGGCGAGACCGCGCTCGCGCTGATGTCCGGCCGCCAGATCGTGCGCGTCGATCTCCGCGCGGGGCGCATCCTCGCCGCGCACGCGCATCCGACGTTCGCGCTCGCCGAGCTGCGCCACCTCCACGACGGGCGCTGGCTCGTCACCGGGACGATCGCGGGCGCCTTCGCGGCGGCGCTCGTCGAGCCGACCACGCTCGCGCTGACCATGCTGCCGATCCACGGCCATCCCAACGCGAACACGCTGCGCACGATCACCGGCCAGCTCGCCGATGGGCGAGTCGTGCTCGCGGGCCCCGGGCTCCCGTTCGCCGCCTACGATCCGCACACCTGGCTCGCCGGCCCCACCATCAGCGATCTCGGCGGCTACGCCGCGGTCGTGATCGAGCGCGACTCCGTGCTCGTCATGCACCTCGGGAAGGTCGTGCGCTACACGCCGTCGGGCGGTCTCGGCGCCGACCTCGAGAGCGTCGGCAACATCCCGATCGCGGCGGCGAGCGGCGTCCTCGCGAGTCGGATCTACAAGCGCCCGGGCTTCGCGGCCAAGGTCGAGACGCCGGACGGCAAGTCCCTCGACCTGCCGGCGCCCGTCGAGCAGCTCGCGCTGTCCGCGGATGGCGCGCGCGTCGCGACGCTCGGGGCCGGGATCCTGAGCGTGGTGCGCGTCGCGGATGGCGCGGAGCTCCGGCGCGTGGACCTCGGCGACATGGGGCGCATGACGCCGGCGAGCCTCGTGGTCGAGGCGACGCGCGTGATCGTCACGGTCGGCGCAGGGCTGCGCGTCGTCGAGCTCGCGACGGGTGGGGTGACCCCCGATGGCGGTCCACCGTACGGCGGCGTCCGCGCGGTGGCCGTCTCGAACGAGGGACGCATCACCGCGCTCGGCTCGCACGCGTGGACGTTCGACCCCGACGGGGGCGCGGTGCGCGTCGGCGCGCCGCTCGCCGGGGTGACGATCGTGCCGCCGCCGCTCGGCGAGGTCGGGCGGTACGTGACGCTCGCCAAGGGCGAGCCGTCGACGCTCGAGCTCCGTGACGTCACCACGGGCGAGCTCACCCATCGCACGACGCTGGAGGCGGACGCGAGCGATGCGTACATCGGTCCGGCGGGGGAGCTCGTCGTCGCCGAAGCGAGCACGCCGGCCTCGCTGTGGCACACGACCCGCGGCCCGCTCACGCGCGCCCTGTGGCTCGCCGAGGTGGCCACCGTCGACGACGCGGACCCGGTCACCGGCCTCGCGCTGCTCGCCGTCGGCGGGATCGTGAGCGTCGTGCGCCTTCGCGACGCCCAGGTCACCCTCAGCCTCCCGGTCCCGGGCTGCGATCCGTACGGCTCGGCGCTCCTCGAGCGCGGCGGACGGCGGGCGTTCACGCAGAGCGATGACGATCTCTTCGTCTGGGATCGCACCACGGGCGACGAGGTCGCGTCGCTGCACGAGCCGGCCTCGCCGTACTCGCCCGACCCGGTCTTCGTCCCCGACCACGACGAGATCCTCGTCACCCATGGTCCCGAGCTGCAGCTGTGGTCGCTGGTCGACAACACGGCGCGGACGGTCCAGGTCGGCAGCATGTTCTGGTCGGCGCTCTCGCCGGACGGCAAGCGCGCGGCGCTCGTGATGATGGACGGGCGCACGGCGCTCCTCGATCTCGACGTCGTGCGGACCGCCGTGCCGGCGCACCCGGTGCTACCGGCGCACGAGCCGCCGAGCTGCGGCACCGGCGACCCGATCGGCGTGCCGCCGCCGGAACCCGAGCCCGCCGAGTCGTCCAACGATGGCTGGGACGGGGCGCCATGAGCGCGGCCGGGATCCCGCGCGGGACGGATATCGAGCGGGCCGTCGCCGTGCTGCGCGCGGGCGGCGTGGTCGCGTTCCCGACGGAGACGGTCTATGGCCTCGGCGCCGACGCCGCGCGTGACGACGCGGTCGCCAAGATCTTCGAGGTCAAGGGGCGCCCGCGCGCGCACCCGCTGATCGTCCACCTCGCCGCGGGCGCGCCGCTCGACGAGTGGGCGCTGGACATCCCCGACGCGGCCCGCGCGCTCGCCGCCGCGGCGTGGCCGGGCCCGCTGACGCTCATCTTGCGCCGCGGTCCGCGCGTCGCCGATGCGACGACCGGCGGCGGCCCGACCGTCGGGCTCCGGGTGCCCGCGCACCCGGTCGCGCAGGCGCTCCTCGCGGCGTTCGGCGGCGGCATCGCCGCCCCGAGCGCGAACCGGTTCGGCGCGGTGAGCCCGACCACGGCGGATCACGTCGCCACCGATCTCCTGGGCGCGAACGTCGGGTATTTGCTCGACGGCGGCGCGTGCGCGGTCGGCGTGGAGTCGACGATCGTCGATTACTCGCGGGGGCACGCCGTGCTCCTGCGGCCGGGCGGCCTCGCGCGCGAGGCGATCGAGGCGATCACGGGCCCGCTCGCCGTCGCCGACGCGGCCGCGCCCGCCGCGCCCGGCACGCTCGTCAGCCACTACGCACCGCGCGCCGAGGTCATCGCGGTCGCGCTGCACGAGGTGCGGGCCGCCGTCGCCGCCGCGCGTGAGCCGGGGATCATCGTGGCCGTCCTCGCGCCGGGCGCCGCGTTCGCCGCGTGGCCCGACCTCCAGGCCCGCGCGTGGCCGCTCCCCGACGACCCCGCCGGCATGGCCCGCGGGCTGTACGCCGCGCTGCGAGATCTCGACGCGGCGGGCGTCGATGTCGTGATCGCCGCGTTGCCTTCTGACGCCGGGCTGGGCGAAGCTGTGGCGGATCGTCTCCGCCGCGCGGCGGGACCCAGGCCGCCGTGACCGCCGCATCCGCCATCCGCGTCGGCATCATCATGGGCTCGCACAGCGACTGGGCCACGATGAAGCACGCCGCGGATGTCCTCGACGAGCTCGGCGTCGCCTACGAGAAGCGCATCGTCTCCGCGCACCGCACGCCGGATCTCCTCTTCGACTACGCCGAGTCGGCGGTGGCGCGCGGGCTCTCCGTCATCATCGCCGGCGCGGGCGGGGCGGCCCATCTCCCCGGCATGACGGCGGCGAAGACGCGGCTCCCCGTCCTCGGCGTGCCGGTGCAGTCGAAGGCGCTCTCCGGCATGGATTCGCTGCTCTCGATCGCGCAGATGCCGAAGGGCATCCCGGTCGGCACGCTCGCGATCGGCGACGCCGGCGCGGTCAACGCGGGGCTCCTCGCGGCCGCGATCCTCGCCATCGAGGACGCCGAGCTCGCCGCGCGCCTCGACGCGTATCGCACCGCGCAGACGGCACGCGTCCTCGCCGAGACGCTCTGATGATGCCGCTCCTGCCCGGCGCGACCATCGGGGTCCTCGGCGGCGGTCAGCTCGGCCGCATGATGGCGCTCGCGGCGCGCCGCATGGGCTATCGGGTCGTCGTGCTCGATCCGAGCGCGCGCTGCCCGACGGCGCCGGTGGCGGACGGCGTCGTCGTCGGCGCCCTCGACGATCTCGCCGCCGCGAAGCACCTCGCGGCGCAGGTCGACGTCATCACGCTCGACACCGAGCACGTGCCGGCGGACCTGCTCGAGGCGCTCGAGCCGATCGCGCCGGTGCGGCCGGGCGCGAAGGTGCTGCGCACGATCCAGGACCGCCTCGTGCAGAAGCAGTTCCTCGACGCGCTCGGCCTCCCGCAGGCCACCTGGGCGCCCGCCGACGACCTCGAGGCCGCGCTGGCCAAGGTCGGGCGGCCCGCGATCCTGAAGGTCCGCCGCGCCGGCTACGACGGCAAAGGGCAGGCGCGCGTCGAGCCGGGCGTGGATCCGGCGGCCGCGCTGGCGACGCTGCGCGGGGAGCCGGCCGTCGCCGAGGCGCTCGTCCGCTTCGCGCGCGAGGTCTCGGTCGTGCTCGCGCGCGGCATGGGCGGCGAGATCCGCATCTATCCGATCGCGGAAAACGTGCACCGCCGCCACGTCCTCCACACCACGCGCGCGCCGGCCCCGATGCCCGCGACGCAGCGCGCCCGGGCCGAGGGCATCGCCGTCACGATCGCGGAGGCGCTCGAGCACGTCGGCGTCCTCGCGGTGGAGATGTTCGAGCTCCCCGACGGCCAGCTCCTGGTCAACGAGCTCGCCCCGCGCACCCGCAACAGCGGCCACTACACCTACGGCGCCTGCGCGACGTCGCAGTTCGAGCAGCACGTGCGCGCCGTCTGCGGCCTGCCGCTCGGCGACCCGCGCGCGTTGACCGGCGCCGTCATGGTGAACCTCATCGGCGACCTGTGGCGCGCCGGCCCGCCCGCCTGGGCCGCCGTCCTCGCCCGGCCCGAGGCCCGCCTCCACCTGTACGGGAAGGACGCCCCGGCCCCCGGCCGCAAGATGGGCCACGTCCTGCTGCTCGATGACGACACCGACCGCGCGCTGGCGACCGCCGAGCAGCTGATCGCGCAGCTCGAACCTACGTAGCTGGCTAAAAAGACGCGACTTCTAGCCGGCCCGCGTATGCTTCGCGTCCGGCGGAATGGCGACCCTGGTCTACAGCGACGTCGACGGCGTCGACCGCTCGTTTGCCCTCGGGACCGAGCCTGTGTCGGTCGGTCGCGACGTCACGTGCAGCATCCGCAGCGAGGACCCGCGGGTCTCGCGCCAGCACGCGCGCTTCTACTACGACAACG
>JANXOM010000171.1 GCA_025353585.1 Deltaproteobacteria bacterium | reverse complement strand
CGCGTGGCCGCGCGCCAACCGCCGCGCCGGCGAGCCGGCCGCGAGCCGCCGCTCGAGCTCCGCGAGCCGGGTGCGCCACCCGCCGATGCGCGCGCGGGGGTGCAGGTCCGCGAGTCGGCGCTCGATCTCGACGAGCTGCGCCCGCGTGGAGCCGAGCCGCTTCTCGCCGCGCGCGTGCAGCGTCAAGGTCGCGCGGTCGAGGTCCTGGCGCGCGCGATCGAGGACGTGGTGGACCTCGCGGTCGAGGCGCCGGCGCTCCTTCGCGAGCACGTCGGCGAGCGCGGCGCCGTCGGGGACGCACAGCTCGGCGGCGGCGGTCGGCGTCGACGCGCGCGCGTCCGCCGCGAGATCGGCGAGCGTCAGATCCACCTCGTGCCCGATCGCGCTGATCACCGGCACCGGGCAGCGCGCGATCGTCCGCACCACGCGCTCGTGGTCGAACGCCGCGAGGTCCGTCGCCGCGCCGCCGCCGCGCCCGATGATGAGCACGTCGACGCCGGCCCGCACCACGGCGGCCATGCCGTTGACGAGCTGGGCGGGCGCGAGCGGGCCTTGCACCATCGCGTCGGCGATGAGGATCGGCGTCGGGAACCGCCGGTGAACCGTGCGGATGATGTCGTGGATCGCCGCGCCGGTCCGCGACGTCACGACGCCGATGCGGCGCGGAAACGCCGGCAGCGGCCGCTTCTTCGCCGGCGCGAACAGGCCCTCGGCGGCGAGCCGGGCCTTGAGCTGCTCGCGGGCCAGCGCGTCGGCGCCCGCGCCCGCCGGCTCGGCGAAGTCGGCGTAGAGCTGCAGCTTGCCGTCGCGATCGTAGACGCCGAGCCGACCGCGAACGCGCAGCCGCTGTCCGGGCTCGAGCTTGAAGCGCAGGCGGGTGGCGTCGCGTCCCCACATGACGGCCGACAGCGAGCACTCGCGGTCGCGGAGCGCGAAGTACACGTGCCCCGACGTCGGCCGGGCGACCTGCGTGATCTCGCCCTCGAGCCACACGAGCCCGAGCGTATCCACCACCCGGCCCGCCAGCCGCACGACCTCGGCGACGCCAAACGGCCGCTCGCGGCTGCTGCTCTCGCTCATTCTCGTGCCAGATTAACCGTCATGCCGTTAATCTGGCACGAGCACTATCGGTTTCGCGCAACCGCGGAGGTTGGCGCGTTGTCCAGTCCCACGATAGGATGCCGCTCGCCACGATCATGGCTGAAGAAGTCAAACCCGAGCCGGGCGCGCCGATCGCGAAAGACGCGATCGACCCCGAGCTGGTGAAGCTCGGCCGCACGAAGCTGCGCATCGGCATGATCACGTGCGCCGTGATGGTGGCGCTGTGCGGCGTGTTCGTCTTGCGGCTCGCCCCCGACCGCCACTTCGGCCGCGCCGGCGACACGGCCGAGCCCGTCACCGCCGCCGACATCGTCGGGGGCAAGGTGGAGGTCGACCGCTTCGTGTCGCTCGAGGCCGAGCCCATGATGTCGCACGCGATCCGCGCCGTCACGAAGCAGGGCCTCGACGGCCTGCGCGTCGCGCCGATCCGCGGGACCGGCGAGCGCCTCTGGCTCGTCACGAGCGGCGACGGCAACCAGCCGTCCGCGCCGCACTACGTCGGCCGCCTGCGCAAGCTCGCGGAGCTCCCGTTCGCCGACGCGGTCCGCGCCTACACCACCGCGAACCCGCGCCCCGTCTTCGCCACCCCCGCCGCCGTCCGCGCCGGGTTCGCCAGCGGCAAGGTCACCACCGTCAGCGGCGATGTCGCGGACGTCGGACCCGCCGACCTGGCCGCGTTCGATGTCGTCGACCCGGGCATGGCGACCATCGTCGCCGCGTACACCGAGACCCTCCCGGACGCCGCGGCCTGGACCCAGCGCCTGACCGCCGCCGGCCTCGCTCCGACCGCCGGCCCCGCCGACGCGAACGGCGCGCGCTTCACCGTCCGCCTGCCGGACGCGGTCCGCGCCGCGACCGCGCTCCTCGAGAAGTCGAGCTCGTGGGCCGCGTACGTCGAGCCCATCACGCACCACTATCAGATCGCCTGGAGCGCCCTCGCGAAGTCCCCTGCCGGCGGTCTGGCAGTCGGCGAGGTCACCGTCCCCGACGCCCAGCTCGACCTCGTCGGCCTCTACGTCGCCCGCGGCATCCCCGACGACGCGTACGCGGTCCTCGACGGCGACCGCCCCGACGACTACTGGTACGTCCTGCCCATCTCCATCGGGCTCGGCGTCGTGGGCCTCCTGTTCACGTGGGCGCTCGTCCGCGCCGTACGGCGCGATCTGCTGCCGCCGCGCGCGTAGCGGCTGCGTCGCCTATAATACGGCGTGCCCGACGATCCCAAGCCGCCCGACAGTGGCCGCGGCGAGATCTACGGGACGATGCAGCTGCCGCCCGGCGCGGATCCGCGCGACCTGGTCGCGACCACCCCGCCGCGGGCCGCCGCCGTCGCCGAGACCCTCCGGCCGCGGTCGGGCGACTCGAGCCCCAACCTCCCGCCGCCGGCGCTCCCCGAGATCGCGCGGTACACGCTCGGCGAGGAGATCGCGCGCGGCGGCATGGGGCGGGTCGTCGACGCCACGGACAGCCTGCTCGGTCGCACCGTCGCGTTCAAGGAGGCGCTCTCGAGCGACGCCGACGCGCTCCGCCGCTTCGCGCGCGAGACGCGGATCACCGCGCGCCTCGAGCACCCGTCGATCGTCCCCGTGCACGACGCCGGCGTCTCCGCGAACGGCCAGCCGTTCTACGTGATGCGCAAGATCGGCGGCCAGCCGCTCGAGAAGCTCGTCGGCGAGGCCGAGACCTTGCCGCAGCGCCTCGCGCTCATCCCGCACATCGTCGCGTCCGCGCGCGCCATCGCGCACGCCCACGCCCGCGGCATCGTCCACCGCGACATCAAGCCGTCGAACATCCTCGCCGGCGAGCTCGGCGAGACGATCGTCATCGACTGGGGCCTCGCGAAGGTCATCGGCGAATCCGACGACGTCGCCGACGCCGCGGCCGCCGACCGCCTCGGCGGGGAGCCCCTCCACACGCGCGTCGGCGTCGTGTTCGGGACGCCGGGCTTCATGTCGCCCGAGCAGCTGCGCGGCGCGCCCGTCGACGAGCAGTGCGATGTCTACGCGCTCGGCGCCACGCTCTACCACCTGCTCGCGCGCCGCCCGCCGCACTACGCGAAGACGGCGGACGAGATGATGCGCGCCGCCGTCGCGGCCCCGCCCACGCCGGTCAGCGAGCTCGTCGCGGGCGTTCCGCCGGAGCTCGAGACGATCGTCGCCAAGGCCCTCGCGCAGACCGCCGAGGCCCGGTACGCCAGCTCGCGGGAGCTCGCCGAAGATCTGCAGCGCTTCCTCACGGGCCAGCTCGTCGACGCGCATCGCTACTCGCGCACCGAGCGCCTGCGCCGCTTCGTCAAGCAGAACCGCGTCGAGCTGATCATCGCCGCGACCGCCCACGTCGCCATCATCGTGCTGTCGGCCGGGTTCATCCACCGCATCCTCGCGGAGCGCGATCGCGCGGACATGGAGGCGCGCGAAGCGGTGGCGCAGCGCAACGCCGCGACCGAGCGCGCCGACCAGCTCGTGCTGGAGCAGGCCCGCGTCCTCGTCGGCCGCAACCCGACCGCCGCGCTCGCGCTCCTGACCCCGCTCGCCCGCTCGCCGCGCTGGTGGCCGCAGGTCCGCGCGATCGGCGCCGCCGCGCGGGCCTCCGGCATCGCGCGCGTCCTGCCCGCGTCCTCGCACACCACGGGCCTCGAGCTCGCGCATGACGGCACCCACCTGCTCGCGACCGGCGAGGACGGCGTCGTCCGCCTCCACGATCTCCGCGCCGGGACGGTGCTCGTGATCGCCGAGCTCCGCGGCCGTGCGCTCGCCCACCTGACCGGCGACGACCGCATCGCCGTCCTGGCGTCCGGCGCCCGCATCACGCTCGTCGACCTCGCCACGCCGGGTCCGCCGCGCACGCTGGATGCCGCCGCGCGCCTCGCCACGCTCGAGGTCGTGGGCTCGCTCGCGTACTGGGTCGACGTGGATCGCAACGGCTGGTCCCTCGACGTCGCCACCCCCGGCGCGCACCCCGTGCCCCTCGAGAGCCCGGAGCCGCTCGGCCAGATCGTGCCGTCGCCCGATGGCCTGTGGCTCGCCGTCGTCGGCGCGTCGCACCTGTTCGTCCTCGATCGCAGCGATGTGGAGGCGAAGCTGAAGGCCCTGACCGAGACGGCGGTCCGGTCGATCGCCTGGACCGCCGACAGCCGCGGCTTCACCGCGTTGCTCAAGTCCGACATCCTCATGGTCGCGACCGGCGAGACACCCGGGATCGTGCGGCGTCTCGACGTCGGCGAGCGCGCAGCCGTCACGATGATGCATGACGATCCGTACGTCGTCGGGCCGACCGGCGTCGCGATCCCGACGCGCAACGGCATGATCGAGCGCAAGCAGCTCGCCGGGTATGCGCTCGGCATCCGCGGCGGCCCGAACGGCGTCGTCATCGCCGGGGCGGCCACCGGCACGCTCGCCGTGATGTCCGCGGCCGGCGACCCGGTGCTCGCGACGCCGAGCGGCGGCCTGACCGGCTTCACGGCGGCACCCCAGTCCCCGTACGTCGTCGGCGCGAGCGACGACCTGCTCTACGTGTGGACGCTCGCCGACGTCTTGCCGCGCCAGATCACGGGCACGCCCCCGGCCGCCGCCGAGCTCGTCGACGACACGCACGTCCTGGCGGCGTACGTCCATCGCGCCGCCGAGTGGATCGATCTCGTCAAGGACATCAGCACGAGCGTCGGCGAGCTGCCGGACGCCGTGCGCATCGTCCCCGCGCCCGATGGCGCGAGCGCGGCCATCACGAGCCTCGCGCACCAGCTCCGCCTCGTCGGGCCCGGCCAGGCGCCGCTCGCCGCGGGCGACGAGGTCACCCAGGTCTCGTACCTGGCCGATGGCCGCCTCGCGATCGCCTCCGCCGCCGGGCTCCGCCTGCGCACGGCCGCGCCGCCGCACGAGGCCATGGTCGGGCCCGCCCGCGCGCCGTTCGCCCTCGCCACGCACGGCACCCGGCTCGCCGCCGCATACGCAGATGGCGCGCTGTGGCGCCTCGACCTCGCCACGGGCGCCGAGGAGCACGGCGCGACCGGCGGCACCGCTCCCCCGCGGGCGCTCGCCGTCGCCGACGACGGGACCGTGCTCTTCGCCTCGAGCACCGAGCTCCGCGCGTGGCCGCCCGCCGGCGCCGTCGTCACCGTCGCGCAGCTCGCGCGCCCCGTCCACGCGCTGCACGTGGTCCCCGGCGGTCGCGTGCTCGCGCTCGCCGACACCGCGGCCTACGCGATCGACGTCACCTCGCGCGCGCTCCTCGCCACCCTCCCGCTCACGGGCAGCGCGGCGGCGGTCGCCGATGACGCGGGCCTCATTGTCGTGCGGACGACCGGCGGCGTGCTCGAGGTCATCGACGCGTTCGCGGGGCCGAGCGACGGCGTGCGCTGGACGCTGGCCGCCGCGCAGGACGTCGTGTTCAGCGCGCCCCACATCACGCGCGACGGCCGCCGCGTCCTCGCGAGCACGCCGGCCGGGCTGTTCGTCTGGTCGCTCGACCTCCCCGCCTCCGCCGCGACCACCGAGGCGTGGCTCGCGGCGCTCGCCAAGGCGCCGCCGGGGCCGCGCTGATGGCCGACGAGCCGCCGGACGCCCGGCCTACCCTCGACGCGAAGCCGCGCGGCGCCACTGGCCCCAAGCGCGCCGCCGCCGATACCGATCCGATCCCGCTCGCCACGCTCGCGAGCGCCGAGCTCGTCCGGTACTGGAGCGGCGTCGAGATCGCGCGGGGCGGCATGGGGCGCGTCGTGGAGGCGACCGACACGCTGCTCGGCCGCACCGTCGCGCTCAAGGAGGCGCTCGCCACCGATCCCGATGCGCTGCGCCGCTTCGTGCGCGAGACGAAGATCACCGCGCGCCTCGAGCACCCGTCGATCGTCCCGGTCTACGACGCGGGCACCACGCCCGACGGCACGCCCTTCTACGTGATGCGCAAGGTCACCGGCCGCCCGCTCGACGAGCTCGTCCGCGCCGCGCCCGATCTGCACGGCCGCCTCGCGCTCCTGCCGCACGTCGTCGCCGCGACGCAGGCGCTCGCCCACGCCCACGAGCGCGGCGTGGTCCACCGCGACGTGAAGCCCGGCAACATCCTCGTCGGCAACCTCGGGGAGACCGTCGTCATCGACTGGGGCCTCGCGAAGGTCGTCGGCGAGCCCGAGGACGCCGCGGGCCCCGCGCCGGTCACCGCGTTGCCGAACGACTCGCTGCACACGCAGTTCGGCATCGTGTTCGGGACGCCGGGGTTCATGTCGCCGGAGCAGCTCCGCAGCTCCGACGTCGGCCCCCGGAGCGACGTCTACGCGCTCGGCGCCACGCTGTACTACGTGCTCGCGCGCCGCCCGCCGCACGCCGGCGCGTCGAGCGACGCGATGATGGACGCCGCCGCGGTGGGCCCGCCCGAGGCGCTCGAGGCCCTCGTGCGCGGGGTGCCCGCCGAGCTCGTGACGATCGTGACGAAGGCTCTCGCCTTCGACGATCGCGATCGTTACCCACACGCGGGCGCGCTCGCCGAGGACCTCACGCGCTTCCTGACCGGCCAGCTCGTCGCCTCGCACCGCTACTCGCCCGCGCAGCGGACGGCGCGCTTCGTCCGGCGGTATCGCGCGGCCGTCGTCGCGAGCCTCGCGGCCCTCGCCGCGGTCGTGGCCGTCGGGATCTACGCGTTCGGCCGCATCGGCGCCGAGCGCGACGCCGCGCAGGATCAGGCCCGCGCCGCCGTCGCGGCCCGCGAGCGCGAGACCGAGCGCGCCGACCAGCTCGTCGTCAGCCAGGCGCGCCTCCTGCTCGATCGCGATCCGACGGCCGCCCTCGCGCTCGTCCGCCCGCTCGCCGGCGGCCCCCGGTGGCGCGAGGTCCACGCGATCGCGGTCAGCGCCCAGGCCGCGGGCGTCGCGTGGCGGCTGCCCGGTGGCCCGGTCGAGGACGTCGCGCTGGCGCCCGATGGCGTGCACGCGGCCGTGCTGACCGTCGCCGGCAAGCTCGTCATCCATGACCTCGCCGCTCACACGGAGCGCGAGCTCGCCGGGATCGGCGCCGGGCCCGGGACGATCGCCTACGCGGACAACGAGCACGTCGTCGCGTTCGGCGGCGGCGTGGCCGCGCTGGTCATCGTGGACGTCGCCACCGGGCGTGGCCGCGAGCTCACGCTCGAGGCGGCGATCCGCCACCTCGTCGTCGCCAGCGGGCGCGTCTACTGGATCGACGCCGCCGGTCACGGCTGGCAGCTCGAGCCGACGAGCGCGCCGACGCGCATCCTCATCGATGACGAGCTCACCGATCTCGCCCCCGCGCCCGACGGGACGCGCGTGCTCGGCTGCGGCACGCACGGGCTCTGGCTCGCGAGCGGGGGGCCGGCGGTGCGCCTCTTCGATCGCCGGACGAACACCGCCGCCTGGGCCGACAGCGGCGACCGCGTCGTCGCCGTCACGACGGAGGATACGATCGCCGTCGAGCTCTCGTCGCCGCCGCGCGTCCACCACCTGCCCGGCCAGGGCCGCCTCTACGCCATGGTCATCGGCGGGGTCGTCTACACGCTCGGCGTGCAGGGTCTGGCGGCGGACGAGACCCTGCTCGATTCGCGCGCCCGGGAGGAGCTCCGCTTCGCGCGGGTGGGCGCCACCGCCCTCGTCAGCGCGCTCGACAACGGCAACCTCGCCGTGATCGATGGCGAGCAGCGCCTCGCGCTCGTGGTTCCGAGCCATGGCGTCACGGCGATCGCGACCTCGCGCGGCTCGCGGCGCGTCGTCGCCGTCGCGGCGGGGGCGGCGTTCACGTGGGACCTCGACGCGGTCCTCCCGCGCGTCGTGCCGGTCGACCGCGCCGGCACCCTGCTCGGCCCGGCCGGTTCCCACGCCATGTTCGTCGGCTCGCCGCGCGGCGCCACGTGGCTCGACCTCGCGACCCTGGCCACGCGCCCGGCGCCGGCCCCGCAGGCGCTCGTCCGCATGTTCTTCGCGCACGCCGGCGAGCCGCTGATCTTCGCCACGCTCCAAGGGGAGGCCGTCCTCGCGAAGCTCGGCGCGCCCGACACGCTCCCGCTCGGCGGCGGCGTTGCCGTCGGCGCGTTTGTCGGCGCCGACCAGTTCGTGAGCGGCGACGCGGCGGGCGCGCTCGTCGCGCACGCGGTCACCGGTCCGCACGTCGGGACGCCCGGCGGGGTGCGCGCGCTCGCCACGCTCGGCGCACGCATCTCGAAGGTCACCGCGGCCGGCTCGTGGGCGCTCGCGCTCGCGGCCGACGGCACCCTCGCGCGCGTCGCGCCCTCAGGCCCCGCCCCCGCCGACGTGCTCCATCTGCCGGTGCCGCCGACGGACGCGCTGATCACCACCGCGGGCCGCGTGCTCGTCGTGAGCGGCCCGGCGCTCGCCTGGTGGGAGCCCGGGCGACCGCTCGCCCCGTTCGCCCGCCTGCCGCAGCCCGCGACGCGCGTGTTCCCCGTCGACGATGACCACGCCGTCCTCCGCGACGAGTCCGGCGTGGCGTACCTCCTCGACCTCCACACCGGGCTGCACCCCGCGCTCGAGGACAGCGTGGGGCCGAGCCTCTATCCCGCCGCGGGTCTTTCGCTCGTCGTGCTCCCCGGGCCCACGGGGGTGCGCATCCTCGATGTCGTGGCGAACGTGACCTCCGGTGTCGCGCGGTCCTGGCCGAGCGCCCTGGACCCGAGCCTGTCCCGTGACGGCCAGTTCCTTGTCGCCGGGGTCCCCGGGAAGCTCCTGATCTGGTCGCTCGACGTGCCCGTCTCCGCCGCCGCGACCGCGCGCTGGGTCGCCACGCTGACGAACGCCCACTGGGACGATGCCTCGCATGCCGTGACCTGGTAGAAACATCGACGGTGTCCTCGCTTCGCCTTCACGACTCGCTCCGCCGCACGAAGGTCCCGTTCGAGCCCATGGTACCGGGCAAGGTCGGCATGTACGTGTGCGGGCCGACGCCGTACGCGCCGGCGCACATCGGCCACGCGTACTCGGCCATCGCGTTCGACACGATCCGCCGCGCGCTGACGTTCCTGGGCTACGAGGTCCGCTACGTCCGCAACGTGACGGACGTCGACGACAAGATCATCAAGCGCGCGCACGAGACGGGCGAGGATCCGGTCGCGCTGGCCGCGCGGTTCACGACGGCCTACAACGAGGACATGGCGCGCTTCGCCGTGCAGCCGCCGACGGTGGAACCGAAAGTCTCGACGCACATCGCGGAGATCGTCGCGATCGTCGAGAAGCTCGTCGCCGCCGGCAAGGCGTACGCGCTCGACGACGGCGTCTACTACAGCGTCGACTCGTTCCCCGCCTACGGCCAGCTCTCCGGCGTGACGCGCGACGAGCTGCGCGAGGGCGCGCGCGTCGAGGTCGACTCGAAGAAGCGGGACCCGGCGGACTTCGCGCTGTGGAAGACGGCGAAGCCGGGGGAGCCGTCGTGGGACTCGCCGTGGGGCAAGGGCCGCCCGGGCTGGCACATCGAGTGCTCGGCGATGACGACGACGCACCTCGGGCCGACGTTCGACCTGCACGGCGGCGGTAAGGATCTCATCTTCCCGCACCACGAGAACGAGATCGCGCAGTCGCAGGGCGCCTACGGCGAGGGCACGTTCGCGCGGTACTGGCTGCACAACGGCTTCCTGAACTTCGAGGGCGAGAAGATGGCGAAGTCCGTTGGCAACGTCTTTGGCTGCGACCAGATCGCGGACGCGGTCGGCGGCGAGGCCCTCCGCTTCTTCTGCGTCTCGCACCACTACCGCTCGCCGGTCGAGTTCACGACGCAGGCCGTGCCCGGCCCCGACGGCAAGCCGGTCATGCGCTTCTACAGCCTCGAGGCGGCGGACCGCCGGCTCGCGTACTTCTACGAGACGCTCGCGCGCATCGACGCGTTCACGTCCGCGAAGAGCGGCGGGGATGGCGGCGACGGCGCGGTCTTGCCCGAGACGGAGATCTTGCTCACCGCGGCCGTGGCGGCGCTCTCGGATGACTTCAACTCGCCCGTCGTGATGGCGGATCTGGGCGAGGCGGCCCGGATCGCGAACAAGCTCCTCGACGAGGGCAAGGGCATCGACAAGGGCGTCCGGCGCCGCTCGCTCGCGCGGCTCGGGCGCGACCTGCGCACGGTCGGCGTGGCGCTCGGGATCCTCGGCAGCGCGCCCGCGGACTTCCTCGCGGCCCGGCGCGCGCGGCAGGTGAAGAGCCTCGGCATCGACACCGCGCAGGTCGCGGCGCTGATGGTGGAGCGCACGACGGCGCGGGCCGCGAAGGACTTCGCGCGGGCCGATGCGATCCGCGGCGAGCTCGCCGCGCTCGGCGTGGAGCTGCTCGACACGCCGGGCGGGACCGACTGGCGCGTGCTGGAGGCGAGCTCGTAGTGACCGACGCGCCGAAAAAGCCCGACTCCAGGCGCGAGGAGACCGCGCTCGCGCGGCCGATGATCGCGACGGACCTCGACCGCGCCGGCAAGGGCCAGCTGGTGTACGTGGGCCGCGACGGCGAGGTGAAGCACCCGAACAGCGTGCGCAGCCGCCAGGCGATGGCCTACGTCGCGTTCGGCGGGCTCACGGCGGCGGGCGTGGCGCTCGCGGCGACGTCGTTCCCGGTGCTGATCCCGTTCTATCTGGCGCTCGGCGGGCGCTTCCTCGGGACGGTGCGCGCGGTGCGCGCGGTCAACGAGGCGAGCGTGGCGCTGTCGAACGGCGACGCGCAGCGCGGGCGCGCGCTGGCCGAGCCGGTGGCGAAGGCGTGGTGGGTGCCGAGCCGTGTGCGCGCGCTGGCCGAGCTGCGGCTCGCGATCGCCGACGCGCTCGAGGGGCGCGGCGAGCAGGCCCTCGAGCGGGTGCGCCGGGCGCGCAGCAAGCTGTCGGCGCGGCTGATCCAGCACCAGTTCAGCTACTACACCGAGATCAACCTGATGACGGCGCTCGGCAAGACGAAGGAGGCGCGGCTCGTGCTCGAGGCGCGCGGCGGGATCCCGACGGGCGAGGTGCTCAAGCTGTCGTACTGGATCGCGGAGATGCACCTGGGCGTGGCCGAGGGCGTCTCGAAGATCGACGACTCCGAGCTGCACGACCGGATGCGCAAGGGCCTCTCGATGACGGC
>JANXOM010000156.1 GCA_025353585.1 Deltaproteobacteria bacterium | reverse complement strand
CCGCGGAGCGCCGCGTCGCCCGCACGCCGAGGGTTCCCAGCGCGAGCCCGAGCGGGATCCACCACCACGCGCGGCCAAGCGTGGTCACGAGCGCCACGAGGTTGGCCGCCGGCAGCGCGTCCCCCCCGCGCGCCGAGAGTGACGTCGCCCCGTACTCCAAGCGTAGCGCGTGCGCGACGAGATCGCGGACGCCGTCGCCCTGGCCCCACGAGGCCGGTGAGTCCCCGGCGAGCAACGTCTGGACGTACGGCAGGAGACCGAGCGCGACCGCGCCGAGAGCCGCGGTGAGGACGAGCAGGGCCCGCGCCCTGGCCTCGCGCACACCGCGCACGACGCCGTACGCGCCGATCGGCGCGACCAGGGCGCAGCTCATGTGGTTTGCGAGCCCGAGGCCCGCGACGAGCCCGAGGAGGACCGCGCGCCGCGTCCCCTGCACGGGACCGTCGGGCGCGGCGAGCCACAGCACGCACGCCACCACGAGCGCGTTGAGCGCGAAGACCTCGGCCTCGGTGTGGATGATCAGCACGACCGGGCTCGCCGCGAACAGCGCGCACGCGAGTGTCGCGGGGAGCGGGCGCGCACCCCACGCGCGACAGGCCGCGTGCAGCACGAGGACCGCGAGCGCCGCGAGGAGGCACGTCGCGAGCGCCGCCGTATGCGCGACGGACGCGCCCGGGAGCCACGCCGTCGCGCGCAGCCAGAGGAGATAGAGCGGGTAGCCCGAGGGATGCGCCCGCCCCGGCAACACGGAGAGCGCCGCCATCTCGGAGTTGTCTCCGCCGACGATCGTCTGCGGCGCGAGCGCGAGGTAGAGCCCGAGCGCGAGCAGCGCCAGCAGGTAGCCGCGGTCGAGGGCCACGCGCCACGCGCGCATCACGGCTGCGGCCCGAGGCGGCGAGCGGTCTCGATCGCCGCGCGCGCCGCGTCGGCCCCGTGGGCACCCGCGATCGCCTGCGCGATGATCATCCAGGTGCGCGCGTAGCGCTCGTGCATCGCCGTCGCGAGCTCGTCGTCGGGTCCGGGCGGCGCGTAGTCGAGCTGCCCGCTCGCGAACCGCTCCTCGTTGAGCGCGACCAGCGCGTCCACGGACGGCAACTGCGCACGATCGGCGACCACGCGGAACAGGATGCCGTCGGGGTACGTCGGCAGCGTCTTCAGGATGTTGGCTGCGTACGCGTCCACGAGGACCGGCCGCCCGGCGGCGAGCAGAGCCGTGGCGAGGCGCGTGCTCGCGGGCCCGTCGCCGGCCGTCACCTGAACGCCCGCGCGCGCGAGCCGGGCCCGGTACCAGGGGAGCGGGGTCAACGGCCATATGACGGTGGTGACGTCCGCGCGCCTACCCTCGGTGAGCTGGAGGTATGCCACCCCGAACCCGAGCTCCTCGTCCGTGACGATCAAGACCGCGTTCGGCGGCGCGGCCGCGAGCATGTTGCGCACGCCGAGCTCGACGGCGGGCGAGTGCACCGCCGCCACCTCGGGCAAGGACCGCAGCACCGAGGCCACGATGGCCGCAACCGCGATGACCCAGGCGAGCCGGTGGAGCCGCGTCGGCACGCGCGCGACGAGCGCGTCCAGGCCGCCCGCGATCGCGGGCGCCAGCAGGAGGACCGGCAGCATGTGGAAGCGGCGGCAGACGTAGAGCCCGAGCCCGACCGGCTCGATGTCGAAGCGCGCCGCGAGCAGGGGGCCAGCGAGGATGAAGCTCGCCGCGAGCCCGCACCAGCCGGCGCGCGGCTCGGACGCCGTCGTGGTCCCTGCCGGCCGCGCGCACCGAACGGCGAGCCAGCCGACGCCGACCGCGCCCGGGAGCCACCACCACGCGCGGCCCAGCGTTCGCACGAACGCTCCGAGGTTCGCCACGACATCGACGGTGCCCGCGTGCGGCGAGAACGAGCCCGGCCCGCCGTAGTCCGCCCGCAGGACGTGCGCGATCAGATCGCTCCACGAGCGGACGGCGCTCCACGACGCGACGTTGTCGGGCGCCACGAACAGATAGAGGTACGGCGAGAGCCCGACCGCGAGCGCGCCGAGGGCGATCGCCACGCCCGCGGCGAGCGGCAGCCGGCTCTCGCGCAGGCCGCGGAGCGCTCCGAGCACGCCGAGTGGCGCGACCAGCACGCACGTCAGGTGATTCGCCAGCCCGAGGCCGGCCACGAGCGCGAGCGCGCCGACGCGCGCGGGGCCCCGCAGCGGTCCTCGCGACGCGGCGAGCCACAGGATCGCGGCGCAGGCGAGCTGATTGCCGGTGAAGACCTCGGCCTCCGTGGCGTACCGCAGCGCGAGCGGCGAGGTCGCGTAGAGCCCGGCGGCGACGGCGGCGGCGAGCCCGCGCGCCCCCCACGCCCGACACGCGAGGTAGACGAGCCACGCCGTCCCCGCCCCGAGGACCGCCGTCGCGAGCGCCGCCGTGTGCGCGGCGCTCTGTCCCGGGAGCCAGGAGGTCGCGCGCAACCACACGAGGAACGCCGGATAGCCGGACGGGTGGGCCGCGCCGCCGACGGCGCCGAGCGTCGCCATCTCGGTGTTGTCGCCATCGACGAAGTGCGGACACGCGAACGCCACGTAGACGGCGAGGCTCGCGAGAAACACCAGCCCACCACGGTCGAGTAGCCCTCGTAGGATCCGATCGCGCACGCGGCGCGCACATGATGCCATAGTGCAGCCGTGGGTAAGATCCTGGTCGTCGACGACGAGCAGTCGATGCGCGAGTTCCTCGGCATCTGTCTGCGCCGGGCCGGGCACGAGGTGGGCTTCGCGACGAGCGGGCGCGACGCGATGGACAAGCTGCGCGCGGCGACGTGCGACGTCGTCGTCACCGACCTCCGCATGCCGGGGGAGCTCGACGGGCTCGGCCTCCTCCACGCGATCAAGGCCGGCGAGGCCAGGACCGTCGCCGCCCCCGGCGGCACGCCGGCCTCGTTCGATCCCGAGGTCATCCTCGTCACCGCGTATGCGACCGCCGACACCGCGATCGCGGCGATGAAGCAGGGGGCGTACGACTACCTGACCAAGCCGTTCCAGGTCGACGAGATCACGGCCGTGATCGCGCGCGCCATCGAGAAGCGCGCCCTCGTCGCGGACAACGCCGCCCTGCGCGACCAGCTCGCTGGCCGCGCGCGGCTCGCAAATCTCCTCGGCAAGAGCCGACCGATGCAGAAGGTGTTCGAGCTGATCGGCAAGATCCATTCAGCGCGGACCAGCGTGCTCATCACCGGCGAGAGCGGCACCGGCAAGGAGCTCGTCGCGCGCGCGCTCCACAGTGAAGGCTCGC